>NZ_JAHBDG010000012.1:0-115833 GCF_019956305.1 Pseudomonas sp. BF-B-30
GCTCAGCAATCGTTGGTTACATCTTTGATTTCTCGCGGAGTAACTTGTGATGCTGATAATCTGTTGACTAGCAGTCTGACTCCACAAGCACCCACACGAATTGCTTGATTCAGTTGTTAAAGAGCGGTTGGTTAAGATCTTTCGTCTCAACCGAGGCGCGCATTCTACAGCAGCCTCATTTGCTGTCAAGTGGTATTTTTCAGAAGTTTTCCAAGTTTCCTTTTCAACTTCAACCACTTGCGCTTCAGATCTCTCATCAGCGGGAGGCGAATTCTACAGCGTTACACGCTGCTGTCAACACCTCTTTTTCAACTCCCTTTGTGCTTCGATGAGCTGAAGCAACCTGCTGCCGAAAACTGCGTAACTCTTTGTTTACCAAGGAGTTTTCCGTTTCGACTGCGCCGGAAGTGGGGCGAATTATAGGCTTCTAGAATTCGCCGTCAACCCCTTATTTCAGCTTTATTCGGATTTGAGCGTAATACGCGCAAATGCCTTCTTCCCGGCCTGGCAAACATGGGTCGCGCCCAATGCGTATATAAAGGTGCGATCGACAACCTCACCATCTATACGCACACCACCGGAACCCAGGAGATCTCGCGCCACCGCCGAGTTCTTAACCAACCCCGCTTTATTAAGGACAGCAGCGATCGGCATGTCTTCGGCAGCAGTCAATTCGATTTCCGGCAGATCATCCGGCAGCTCGCCATCCTTCATACGGTTACCGGCGGCACGATGAGCATTGGCCGCAGCCTCCTCACCATGGAAGCGCGCAACGATCTCCTCAGCCAACTTGATCTTGATATCGCGCGGATTGGCACCCGCCTCGACATCAGCGCGGAACGCATTGATCTCATCCATGGAGCGGAAGCTGAGCAACTCGAAGTAACGCCACATCAGCGCATCCGGAATGGAAACCAGCTTGCCGTACATCACACCCGGCGCCTCCTGGATGCCGACGTAGTTACCCAAGGACTTGGACATCTTCTTCACACCATCCAGACCCTCAAGCAGCGGCATGGTCAAAATGCACTGGGCTTCCTGACCATAACCACGCTGCAGCTCACGCCCCATCAGCAAGTTGAACTTCTGATCGGTGCCGCCGAGCTCCACGTCTGCGCGCAGAGCCACAGAGTCATAACCCTGAACCAGCGGATAAAGGAACTCATGAATGGCGATTGGCTGATTGGTTGTGTAGCGCTTGTCGAAGTCATCGCGCTCAAGCATACGAGCCACGGTGTATTGCGAAGTCAGGCGAATGAAGTCGGCCGGCCCCATCTGATCCATCCAGGTGGAGTTGAATGCCACTTCGGTTTTTGCCGGATCCAGAATCTTGAAGACCTGAGTCTTGTAGGTCTCGGCATTCTCGAGGACTTGCTCGCGAGTGAGCGGTGGACGCGTGGCACTCTTGCCACTCGGGTCGCCGATCATCCCGGTGAAGTCACCAATCAGGAAGATCACCTGATGCCCCAGCTCCTGGAACTGGCGCAGCTTATTAATAAGCACGGTGTGACCCAAGTGCAGATCCGGAGCCGTTGGATCGAAGCCCGCCTTAATACGTAGCGGCTGGCCACGCTTGAGCTTTTCAATCAGCTCGGACTCGACCAACAGTTCTTCCGCACCACGTTTGATCAGCGCTAGCTGCTCTTCAACCGACTTCATAACAGACCCGCAAGGCTCAGATTCAAAGGGAACCAACCATACAAGATCGCGCGTCAAATACAAGGTTTGCCCGGCGCACGGACGCCAATCCGCAGACAGAGTGCCTGCGGACTTGCTTCAGAGATGATTTGGTTATATTTTATACAGTTATTTCATCTTCATCATGTCATTCATCTTTTCCAATTCATCTTTTTCAAAGTCAAAACCACTTATGACCACAGAATCGTCTAAAGCGCCGCCGCTTTACCCGAAGACCCACTTGCTTGCTGCAAGTGGCATCGCCGCCCTTCTCAGTCTGGCGCTCCTGGTATTCCCTTCCAGCGATGTCGAAGCCAAAAAGACAACCCTGAGTCTTGAACTGGAAAGCCCCGCTGAACAACTGACACAAGAACAAGACGCTGCTGACGCCGTTCAAGCCACAAATGAACCAGCAACCTCCCCCTTCGCGCAGATCGAAAACAGCGCCGAGGACACCCAGGAAACCGCTCAAGCCGAACCTGCACCGGTGCCGGTCGTCGAAGAAAAGAAGACGGCAAGCCACAGGGAAGTGATCGTCACCAAGGGTGACACCCTCTCTACGCTGTTCGAGAAAGTCGGCCTACCAGCCACCTCAGTGCACGACGTGCTGGCCAGCGACAAGCAGGCCAAGCAGTTCAGCCAGCTCAAGCACGGGCAAAAACTCGAATTCGAACTGAGTCCTGACGGCCAGTTGACCAACCTGCACAGCAAGCTCAACGACCTCGAAAGCATCAGCCTGACCAAGAACGACAAGGGCTATACCTTCAACCGCATTACCGCAAAACCAACCGTGCGCTCGGCGTACGTTCATGGCGTGATCAACAGCTCGCTGTCGCAGTCCGCAGCCCGGGCCGGCCTGTCTCACAGCCTCACCATGGACATGGCCAGTGTGTTTGGCTACGACGTGGACTTCGCCCAGGATATTCGCCAGGGCGACGAGTTCGATGTGATCTACGAGCAAAAAGTGGTCAACGGCAAGGCCGTCGGCACTGGCCCGATCCTGTCGGCGCGCTTCACCAACCGCGGCAAGACCTACACCGCCGTGCGCTACACCAACAAACAAGGCAACAGCAGTTACTACACTGCTGACGGCAACAGCATGCGCAAGGCGTTCATCCGCACACCGGTGGACTTCGCCCGCATCAGCTCGAAATTTTCCATGGGCCGCAAACACCCGATCCTGAACAAGATCCGCGCCCACAAAGGCGTCGACTACGCTGCACCGCGCGGCACGCCGATCAAGGCTGCCGGTGATGGCAAGGTGTTGCTGGCCGGCCGCCGTGGTGGCTACGGCAATACCGTGATCCTCCAGCACGGCAACACCTACACAACGCTCTACGGCCACATGCAAGGCTTCGCCAAAGGCGTGAAGACTGGCGGCACGGTGAAACAGGGCCAGGTGATTGGCTATATCGGCACCACCGGTCTCTCCACCGGTCCGCACCTGCATTACGAGTTCCAGGTGAATGGCGTGCACGTCGACCCGCTGGGCCAGAAAGTCGCGATGGCCGATCCAATCTCCAAAGCCGAGCGCGCACGCTTCCTGGCACAGAGCCAACCGCTGATGGCGCGCATGGACCAGGAAAAAGCCACTCAGCTGGCTTCGGCCAAGCGTTAAGTCATGGCGCTTTATATAGGTGTGATGTCCGGGACCAGCCTTGATGGCCTGGACATCGCGCTGATCGAGCAGACCCCGGCGATCAGGCTGATCGCCACGCACTACATCCCCATGCCCGATTCCCTGCGTACAGAGCTGCTTGGCTTGTGCGCCAGCGGTCCGGACGAGATTGCCCGTTCCGCCATCGCCCAGCAAAACTGGGTAAAGCTCGCGGCACAGGGCATCAATACCCTCCTCGCTCAACAGCACCTCATCCCTGACGACATCCGCGCGATTGGCAGCCATGGCCAGACCATTCGCCATGAACCAGCGCGCGGTTTCACGGTGCAAATCGGCAACCCGGCGCTGCTGACCGAGCTGACGGGTATCACCGTGGTCAGCGACTTCCGCAGCCGCGACGTAGCCGCCGGCGGTCAAGGCGCTCCGCTGGTTCCAGCCTTTCATGAAGCCTTGTTCGAAGAGCGGGCCGGCAACCGTGCCGTACTGAACATCGGCGGTTTCAGCAACCTCAGCCTGATCGAGCCCGGCAAACCGGTGGCCGGTTTCGACTGCGGCCCAGGGAATGTGCTGCTGGATGCCTGGATTCATCAGCAGCGCGGCGACACCTATGACCGTGACGGCCAATGGGCCGCCAGCGGCAAGGTTGAACCCGATCTGTTGAAGGCACTGCTCAGCGACCCCTTCTTCGTCACCCAAGGCCCGAAGAGCACCGGCCGGGAAGTCTTCAACCTGCCATGGTTGATGCAGCACCTGGCGCAGCTGCCGACCTTCGCTGCCGAAGACGTACAGGCAACGCTGCTTGAGCTGACCGCACTGACCATCATCGAATCGCTGCAAGGCGCCCAGAAAGAGACTCAAGAAGTGCTGGTCTGCGGCGGTGGCGCGCATAACGCCGCACTGATGAATCGCCTGGCCAGTCTGCTGCCGAAGGCGAAAGTCAGCAGCACATCAGCATATGGCGTCGATCCTGACTGGGTCGAAGCCATGGCGTTTGCCTGGCTCGCTCACTGCTGCCTCGAAGGCATCGCCGCCAATCGCCCAAGCGTTACCGGCGCCCGTGGATTACGGGTCCTCGGCGCCATCTACCCCGCATAAATACCAGACAGCAAAACGCCGCAAGGCCCTGAGGCCGTGCGGCGTTCTGTGAAACAGGTGCGCTGATCAGATCGAGAATGAAGAACCGCAGCCACAAGTGGTGGTCGCATTCGGGTTCTTGATGACGAAACGCGACCCTTCCAGACCTTCCTGGTAGTCCACCTCGGCACCTGCCAGATACTGGAAGCTCATCGGATCGACAACCAGACTCACACCTTCGCGCTCGACGATGGTGTCATCATCGGCCACTTCTTCATCGAAGGTGAAGCCATACTGAAAACCTGAACAACCGCCGCCCGTAACGAATACGCGCAGCTTCAAGCGATCATTCCCCTCTTCATCGACCAGGCTCTTCACCTTGTGCGCGGCACCGTGGGTGAATTGCAAAGCCGTGGGGGTGAAGGATTCGACGCTCATGCTGACTATCTCCCGGCGTTACGCCGTCATATTGCGTGATGACGCGCATTATCCGCTTCTCCTAGAAAAGCGGTCAACTATTGTTATGGTATATCAACCAATCCAGTCGCCGGCCCGGAATGCAAAAAGGCCCGTCAGACGGGCCTTTTGCTGTACGCGATAACGCTTACGGCAGCATGCCGGCGTGGGACAGACCCAGACGCTCATCCAGCCCGAACAGAATGTTCATGTTCTGCACGGCCTGACCCGAAGCACCTTTGACCAGGTTGTCGATCACCGACAGCACCACCACCAGATCACCGTCCTGAGGGCGATGCACGGCAATGCGGCAGACGTTGGCACCCCGTACGCTACGCGTCTCCGGATGGCTGCCGGCCGGCATCACATCGACGAACGGTTCGTTGGCGTAGCGCTTTTCAAACAGCGCCTGCAGGTCCACCGAGCGATCAACAACGGTTGCGTAGAGTGTGGAGTGAATGCCACGAATCATCGGCGTCAGGTGCGGAACGAAGGTCAGGCCGACGTCCTTGCCTGCTGCGCGACGCAGCCCCTGGCGAATCTCCGGCAGGTGACGGTGACCTTTGACCGCATAAGCCTTCATGCTTTCCGACGTCTCGGAGTACAACGAACCTACGGAAGCGCCACGACCGGCACCGCTGACGCCGGACTTGCAGTCAGCAATCAGATGCGCGGCATCGGCCAGGCCGGCTTCGAGCAATGGCAGGAAACCCAATTGCGTTGCAGTTGGATAGCAGCCCGGCACGGCAATCAGGCGCGCTTTCTTGATCTGTTCGCGATTGACTTCCGGCAAGCCGTAGACCGCCTCGTCCAGCAACTCCGGTGCACCGTGCGGCTGGCCGTACCACTTGGCCCATTCATCCGCATCTTGCAGACGGAAGTCCGCCGACAGGTCGATGACCTTGGTCCCGGCCGCCAGCAACTCGCCCGCCAAGGCATGGGCAACACCGTGCGGTGTGGCGAAGAACACCACATCGCAGGCACCCAGGGTCTTGATGTCCGGAACGCTGAACGCCAGGCCGTCGTAATGGCCTCGCAGGTTCGGATACATGTCGGCCACGGCCAGGCCAGCCTCGGATCGGGAAGTGATGACAACCACCTCAGCTTGCGGATGTTGCGCCAACAGACGCAGCAGTTCGACACCGGTGTAACCCGTGCCGCCGACGATACCGACCTTGACCATAAACCTGCCCTCAACGAACCCACTGGAAAGCCGTCGATAATAGGGGCCGCGCGCCCCTGCGACAACCGTCAAGGTGACGTGCGGACGCTCAACCCCCTACTATTCCCACTACCGTGAATTGGGGAATAACCAAAAATGCTCTATCTGTGGCTCAAAGCGTTTCATATCGTCAGCGTCGTATGCTGGTTTGCCGGCCTGTTTTACCTGCCACGACTGTTCGTTTATCACGCACAAAGTGAGGACACGATCAGCAAGGAACGCTTCAGCGTCATGGAGCGCAAACTGTACCGGGGCATCATGGGCCCGGCGATGATCGCCACGCTGATCTTCGGCGGCTGGCTCATCTACCTCAATCCAGGCATCTTCAGCCAGGGTGGCTGGATACACGCCAAACTGACCCTGGTCGTGTTGCTGATCGGCTACCACCACATGTGCGGCGCCCAGGTAAAACGTTTTGCCCGTGGCGAGAACACCCGCAGCCATGTCTTTTATCGCTGGTTCAATGAAGTGCCGGTTCTGATATTGCTGGCTATCGTAATTCTGGTCGTCGTTCGGCCGTTCTAAATCCACCAGGCACAACTTACCGGGGTACTTCCAATGTCGCTGCCCGCTCTGCTCGAAGAACGTTTGCGTCTGCCCGTGGTGGCGGCGCCGATGTTCCTGATTTCCAATCCGCAATTGGTACTCGCCTGTTGTCGCCAGGGCGTGGTCGGCAGCTTCCCGGCGCTGAACCAGCGCGAAAGCAGCGGTTTCAAGGCCTGGCTGGAAGAAATCGAAGCCGGGCTGGCGACAATGGAGAATCCCGCGCCTTATGCCGTGAACCTGATCGTCCACAACAGCAATCCTCGTTTACAGGCGGATCTGCAGATCTGCGTCGAGCACAAAGTGCCGATCGTGATCACCAGCCTGGGCGCCGTGAAAGAACTGGTCGACGCGGTGCACAGCTACGGCGGCCTGGTGTTCCATGATGTGACCACTCGTCGTCATGCCGAGAAAGCGGCCGAAGCAGACGTGGATGGCTTGATCGCCGTGGCTGCCGGCGCCGGTGGACACGCGGGGACCTGGAGCCCGTTCTCACTGATTGCCGAAATCCGCCAGTTTTTCGACAAGACCCTGTTACTGGCCGGCTGTTTGAACCACGGCCACGAAATTCTTGCAGCTCAATTGCTCGGCGCGGATCTGGCCTACTTTGGTACACGATTTATCGGCACGACCGAAAGTCACGCGCCCGACGCCTACAAAGAAATGCTGCTGACATCCAAAGCGGCAGACATCATCCATACTCCAGCCGTGTCGGGTGTCCCCGCGAGCTTCATGCGCCAGAGCCTGGAGGCCGCCGGTTTCGACATGGCCGCCTTGCAAGGCAAGGGCGAGATCAACTTCGGTTCCAAGCTCAAACCCGTGAGCGATGAGGCCAAAGCCTGGAAGACCGTTTGGTCTGCAGGCCAGGGCGTAGGAGAAATCGAAGACTTGCCGAGTGTCGAGCAGTTGATTGCGCGTCTCGACGCGGAGTACCGCCAGGCCCTGGAGCATGCCGCCCAGTTGCCAAAACGCTGGCCGCGCTGACAGCAAACCTTGGCCAGTCTTGCCCGGCTGGACTTACACTCGCCCGGGCACAACATTGTTCTTTCAACCTCTCGCGACAAGGATGCTTCGCACATGGGCGAAAATCATTTCAAAATCGTATTCGAGGGCGCCTTGCTGCCCGGTGTCGACATCACCACGGCAAAGCTCAATCTCGCCGATTTGTTCAAAAGCGATGTCACGGCCATTGAGCGCCTGTTCACCGGGCGTCCGGTAGCGCTCAAACGCAACCTGTCGCACGCCGATGCCCAGACCTATCTCCAGGCGCTGAGCAAAACCGGTATCGACGCCCGCATCGAAGCCGAAACGCCGATCGAGCTGAACCTCGCCGACGTTCATGACCATGCTCCGGCCAGCAGCCAGGCGCCTTTTGCAGATCCGCAGTCCCCTTACGCGCCGCCGCGCGCGCCCGTCGGCGAAGCCGTAGCGGAATTCGCCACGCTCAAACCCTTCAGTTTCGATGGCCGTATCGGCCGCTTGCGCTACCTCGCCTGGACGCTGGTGCTGTCAACTGTGCTCCTGGCCGTTTGCGGGGTGTTTGCCTTGGTCGCCCTGGCTATCATTGGCGCGGATTCGACCGCCGGCCTGATATTGGGCAGCTTGCTGGCCTTTATCCTGTTCATCGGATTTGTATTCGTCAGCATCCAGATCACCGTTCAACGTTTGCACGATGTCGGCTGGTCCGGCTGGCTGTGGCTGCTGAACCTGGTGCCGTTCGTTGGCAGTTTCTTTCCGTTCGTGATCATGGTTGTGCCGGGCAACGACACCGCCAACCGCTACGGCCCGCCCCCTCCGCCGAACAGTACCGCAGTCAAGGTACTGTCTTCGCTGTGGCTGATCGTTATCGCGCTGGTTCTGTTCGGCTCGCTGGCCGGTGGTCTCACGGCGATACGGGAAGAATACAAAAGCGCCGCCCAGAGCAGCTACGACAGCAGTTCGGTCACCACCGATGAAATCGAAGTCGAGGTCGAACCGGTGCCAAATTCCTCCGACGATGCAGCCGAAGGGGCCCAGCCCCCTGTAGACTCTGCGAAAGAATGAACAGCGCTCCTGGCCCCTGACACCTGCGTCGCGGCGCGGAGCTGTTGCGATGGAGAACTGCATGACCCGTTACGCTCTGATCACTGGCGCCTCCAGCGGCATCGGCTTGGCAATGGCCGAAGCGCTGGCCCGGCGCGGCCGCAGCCTGATTCTGGTGGCCCGACAACGTGATCAGCTGGAAAGTATTGCGATTGAACTGACCCAACGGTTCGGCGTGGAAGTGCTGTTCCGTGCCTGCGACCTGGGCGAACCGCTGCGTCTGTCCGGATTCCTGCTGGAGCTGGAAGAAGGCGACCGGCAAATCGATCTGCTGGTGAACTGCGCCGGTATCGGCACATGCGGCCCGTTTCTGGCCCAGGACTGGATGACCGAGCAAGACCTGATCGAAGTGAACATCCTCGCCCTCACCCGCCTGTGCCATGCCATCGGCAACAGCATGGCCCTGCAAGGCGGCGGGCAGATTCTGAATGTGGCCTCTGTGGCGGCGTTTCAGCCGGGGCCGTGGATGAGCACCTATTACGCCAGCAAGGCGTATGTGCTGCACTTTTCCGAAGGATTGCGCGTCGAGCTGAAAAAATGTGCGATCAAGGTTTCGGTGCTCTGCCCCGGGCCGACCCGCACGGCGTTTTTCCGTACCGCGCAACTCGACAGCGAAAAGCTGACCAACAGCAAACTGCTGATGAGCCCCGAGGAAGTGGCGCTCTACACCGTGCGCGCACTGGAAAAGAACAAGGCGATCATCATTCCCGGGCGGCGCAACCGCTGGTTCGCCTTCCTGCCGCGGCTTGGCTCGCGGTGGCTGACTCGCACAATCGCCGGCATGGTCAACAAGGCCTACTGCCCGCGCTGATCCAACCCAAGGTAAAAGGCTGGGCGCAGGCATACGCCATGAGTACACTCAGGCCAGCCCAAACAACGGAGAAAACAGCTGTGGATACTCTGTTCACCAAGATCATCAACCGGGAAATCCCGGCGAAGATCATTTACGAGGACGACCAGGTACTGGCCTTCCACGACATTGCCCCACAGGCACCGGTACATTTCCTGGTGGTCCCGAAGAAACCCGTTCGCACCCTGAACGACCTGACCGAGGACGACAAGACATTGGCGGGGCACATCCTGTTCACCGCCCAGCGCCTTGCAAAGGAACTGGGTTGCGAAGACGGCTTCCGCGTCGTCATGAACTGCAATGAACTGGGTGGGCAAACTGTCTATCACATACATATGCACGTACTGGGTCAGCGCCAGATGCACTGGCCACCGGGCTGATTACTGCCTCCCCCTGTGGGAGCGGCGGTGCGGCGATCCGACTTGATCGCGAAGACGGAGTATCAGCCAGCATGGATGCTGAATGTCAGACCCTCTTCGCGAGCAAGCCCGCTCCCACAAAAGGCATCACGACACTGTCACAGTCTCTGCATCACAATGACCCAGCGCAAACCTTCCCCGGCCGATTGGGTTAAACTGGCCGCCGAAATTCCCCCGGAGGTCAGCATGACAACCCAACGTCACTACTCGCCAATTGACCGCCTTCTGCTGCAAGCCGATGCCGCGATGCGCACACTGCTGCCCTTCAGCGGCCAGCCGTACCGTCCGTCGCCCGCCATCGTGCAGCCGGATGCGAAAATGAGCGACGAAGACACGCGCCACGTTGCCGGCCTGATGCGCATCAACCACACCGGCGAAGTCTGCGCCCAGGCGCTGTACCAGGGACAGGCGCTGACCGCCAAGCTGCCGCAAGTGCGTGCTGCGATGGAGCATGCCGCCGAAGAAGAAATCGATCACCTGGTCTGGTGCGAACAACGCATCCATCAACTGGGTAGCCACACCAGCATCCTCAATCCGCTGTTTTATGGCATGTCGTTCGGGATTGGCGCAGTGGCCGGCCTGATCAGCGACAAAGTCAGCCTGGGGTTCGTTGCGGCAACGGAAGACCAGGTGTGCAAACACCTGAACGAACATCTGGAGCAATTGCCGGCCGAGGATGAAAAATCCCGGGCGATTCTTGAACAGATGCGTATCGATGAAGAACAACATGCCGAAAGTGCGCTGGATGCTGGCGGGTTCCGCTTTCCGGCACCGGTGAAGTTCGGGATGAGCCTGATGGCCAAGGTGATGACCAAGAGTACTTATCGGATCTGATTTCAGATTTTTTGTAGGAGCGAGCTCGCTCGCGATAAACCTGAGGGCAACGCGTTTATCCAGAAAACACGCGTTATCGTTAACGTCCATCGCGAGCAAGCTTGCTCCTACAAGGGCAAGACATAAAAAAGGCGACTACCGTGAGGGAGTCGCCTTTTTTGTGTCCGAAAATCTTACGCCATATTGCGCGCGTAGAAGATTTCGAGCATTTCGTGTTTCACCCGCTCGGTCACCTGGGCGCGCTGCTCAGAGGACAGGTTGCTGGTGGCGTCGCCGAACAGGTAGTTATCCAGTTCGAAGTTCTTCAGCAGCATCTTGGTGTGGAACAGGTTTTCCTGATACACGTTTACGTCGGTCATCTGGTACGCGTCGTAAGTGTCATCGGAGAGGTAGTTCTGGATCGAATTGATCTCGTGGTCGATGAAGTGTTTTTTGCCTTCAACGTCACGGGTGAAGCCGCGCACACGGTAATCCACGGTCACGATGTCCGAATCGAACTGGTGAATCAGGAAGTTGAGCGCTTTAAGCGGTGAAATGACCCCGCAAGTCGACACGTCGATGTCCACACGGAAGGTTGCAATGCCGTCGTCCGGATGGATTTCCGGGTACGTGTGCACCGTGATGTGGCTCTTGTCGAGGTGGGCCAGGATGATTTCGGGCAACGGGCCCGGGGACTCTTCGATCTGGCTATCGGTCGGGGTCACCGGTTCTTCAGAAATCAGAATCGTGACGCTGGCGCCCTGTGGCTCATAGTCCTGACTGGCAATGTTCAGGATGTTGGCACCAATGATATCGACAACTTCCGTGAGGATCTGCGTCAGGCGTTTCGCGTTGTACTCTTTATTGATGTACTCGACGTAAGCCTGCTGGTCTTGCGGAGTTTCCGCGTAGCAGATGTCATAGATGTTGAAGCTCAAGGTCTTTGTCAGGTTATTGAACCCGTGGAGCTTGAGTTTGCTTTTCACCGTTAAAAACTCTCTATGTGTTTGCGGCCCGGCCGCGTGATCAAGCATGCCCGTCAGATGCGAACAACGCACCTGCGTAGGACGGTTAACACCTCTTCGCGATGGCGATTTTGGTTGTCTGTTCGGGTGCGAGGCCTGTCGGCTGACGGGCCACTACCCTGAAAAAAGTGGCGCATTATGCAGACGTCAGCTTGGGATCGCCAGAGTCTGCACTGCTTTTATGATAGTTGAATGTCGATTCAACCGAGCTCGATGATTTCGTAGTCGTGGGTAATCTCGACACCGGCCGCGCCGAGCATGATCGAGGCCGAGCAATACTTCTCGGCAGACAGCTCGATGGCACGTTTGACCTGGGCTTCTTTCAGCCCGCGGCCCTTGACCACGAAATGCATGTGGATCTTGGTGAACACCTTTGGATCTTCGGTCGCGCGCTCGGCTTCGAGGAAGGCCTCACAGCTTTCGACCGCCTGGCGGGACTTCTTGAGGATGCTGACCACATCGAAATTGCTGCAACCGCCGACACCCAGCAGCAACATTTCCATCGGCCGGACACCCAGGTTACGTCCGCCGGCATCGGGCGGACCGTCCATGACCACGACATGACCGCTACCGGATTCGCCGAGGAACATGGCTTCGCCAGCCCATTGGATGCGTGCCTTCATCGCCAAGACTCCACTGTATAAAAAAGGGTCGCCAGCTTAGCACAGGCCCCGTGATTGACAGCGCCCGGCGTCCTAGGACATATCCCACCGCCTTGTAGGTAAATGCTCGAATATTGCAGGAAGTGTCTGTTAAGCTGACGCCAATTCGCTGGCGCATGGCCAGCTATGAAGCGACTAAAAAGATCGCAGACTTCGCCAGCTCCTACAAAAATCCAAACACTCCGTGCAGTCTTTTCGGGATACAACCATGGTTGCTATTGCCCCCAACCCCAAGATCAAGAACGTCGACAAGCTGTTGATGCATTGCCAGCGCCGCCGTTATCAGCCCAAGAGCAACATCATTTGTGCCGGCGACCGCTCGGAAACGCTGTTTTTCATCATCAAAGGCTCAGTCACCATCCTGATCGAAGATGACGACGGCCGGGAAATGATCATTTCCTACCTGAACCCCGGGGACTTTTTCGGCGAGTTGGGTCTGTTTGAGCAGGCCGGCCTGGAGCAGGAGCGCAGCGCCTGGGTGCGGGCCAAGGTTGAATGCGAAGTCGCAGAAATCAGCTACGCGAAATTCCGCGAGTTGTCCCTGCAGGATCCGGATATTCTTTACGTCCTCAGCGGACAAATCGCACAGCGCCTGCGCAACACTACGCGCAAGGTCGGTGACCTGGCATTCTTTGATGTAACCGGTCGAGTCGCCCGCTGTCTGCTGGAGCTGTGCAAACAGCCAGACGCCATGACGCACCCCGATGGCATGCAAATCAAGGTGACCCGTCAGGAAATCGGGCGGATTGTCGGTTGTTCGCGGGAGATGGTCGGTCGCGTGCTCAAGGATCTGGAAGAACGCAACCTGGTGGACGTCAAAGGCAAGACCATGGTGGTCTTCGGTACGCGATAAGCTCGAAAACCTAGCCGCTGAACATCTGCGCCAGCATCAACCGGTAGAGTTCGTCCAGACGTGCCAGTGCATGGGGTGCCGCGAACTTCTCATGCAGCGCGATGTGGCTTTCGGCGCGTACCCGTTGCTCCAGACCGCAGGCCTCGTTGAAACGATTGACCGCGGCGACCATCGACGCTCGCTCGTTATCGATCAGCATCGCTCCGTGCACCAGTCCTACCGGACGCTGCCCACCCTGACTCTGGCGCCAGCGCTGGGCGGTTCCGACCATTTTGCGTCCATCGAGGTTGACGTTGAAGCGACCGTCACAGAAAGCGCCTTCGATTTCACCCAGGGACGAAGTACCACCCAACTCATCCAGCAACTGACAAATCGGATCGCACAAACGGTGGTAACCGGTTTCGATGCGATTCAGATCCCCTTCGCTGCGCGGCGGCGCGTAAACCAGTGCGATGTTGATGGTCGAGGCAGATTGCGGCACCGGCTCGCCACCGGTTTCACGCAACAACACCGGCCAACCTGCCGCCGCCGACACTTCACATGCAGCCTCGAAATCGGGCAGGCGGTTCAAACGGCGCGGCATGACCAGCGCCCGATCGCTCGGCTGCCAGAACAGCACGCCGAACTCCGCGTCGCCGGCGCAAACCGAGGCCAACAGATCCTGCTCGGCTTGCAGGCCAGCTTCGATGGTCAGGGGGATAGGTGAGGTCATAAGCTATTCCGTAGGACATGAAGTCTGTAGTGCATCTTATGCCGCCTTCGCGAGCAAGCCCGCTCCCACTGTGGATTTCTGGTATTAGCAAATTCCTGTGTGGGAGCGGGCTTGCTCGCGAAGAGGTCAACTCGATCTGCGGATAATCAGTCGAGGGTCGAACCGCTGACAGGCACACCGCGTTCAGGGAAGAACAAGCGCTGCAATTCGGTACCCGGGCTTTCGGCACGCATGAAGGCTTCACCGACCAGGAACGCGTAGACGTCGCTGATTTCCATCAGCTCGACATCGGCGCGGTTGAGGATGCCGCTCTCGGTGATCACCAGACGCTCACGCGGGATACGCGGCAACAGGTCGAGAGTGGTTTCCAGACTGACGTCGAAGGTGTGCAGGTTACGGTTGTTGACCCCGACCAACGGCGTGTCGAGGGTTTTCAACGCGCGCTCCAGCTCATCGCCATCGTGCACTTCAACCAGCACATCGAGATTGACGCTTTTGGCCACGGCCGCCAGCTCGGCCATTTTCACGTCATCCAGTGCGGAGACAATCAACAACACGCAATCGGCGCCCAGTGCACGAGCTTCGACGATCTGGTACGGATCGATCATGAAGTCCTTGCGGATCACCGGCAGGTTGCATGCCGCACGGGCCTGCTGCAGGTAGGCATCAGCGCCCTGGAAATAATCGATATCGGTGAGCACCGACAGGCAGGTCGCACCGCCCTTCTCGTAGCTTCTGGCGATGTCGGCGGGGACGAAGTTCTCGCGGATCACGCCTTTGCTCGGCGAGGCTTTCTTGATTTCTGCAATGACTGCCGGTTGCTTCAACTTGGCCTGGGCCAGCAACGCCTTGGCAAAACCTCGGGGTGCATCGGCCGCCTTGGCCAGATTTTCCAGCTCGGCGAGGCTGACGCGAGCGCTACGCTCGGCGACTTCCTCAACCTTGCGCGCCAGAATCTTTTCCAGAACCGTCGGTACACTCATCCCTCATTCTCCACTTTGAATACCGCGGTAAATGCACCCAGTTCCTCAAGCTTTTCTCGAGCGAGGCCGGTGTGCAGCGCATCGTGCGCCAAGGCAACGCCTTCTTTCAGGCTGCTGGCAAGGTCGGCCGCGTACAGTGCGGCACCGGCATTGAGCACAATCATTTCGGCGGCTTTCTGGCCGTTCTCGGTTTTGCGTTTGCCCAATGCGTCGCGGATCAGCGCCAGCGAAGCTTCCGGGCCATCAACCGACAGACCGTGCAGGCTCTGACTCTTCATGCCCAGATCTTCCGGCTCGACCCAATATTCGGTGATCTCGTTGTTTTTCAGCTCGGCAACAAAAGTCGGCGCGGCGAGACTGAACTCGTCCAGACCATCTTTCGAATGCACTACCAGCACATGTTTGCTGCCCAGACGTTGCAAGACCTCGGCCAATGGCCGGCACAGCGCCGGAGTGAACACGCCCACTACCTGATGTTTCACACCGGCCGGATTCGTAAGCGGGCCGAGCATGTTGAACAGCGTACGCAGGCCAAGATCGCGGCGCGGACCGGCGGCGTACTTCATGGCCTTGTGGTGGGTCTGGGCAAACATGAAACCGATGCCAACGTTGTCGATGCAGCGCGCCACTTGCACCGGGGTCAGGTTCAGATAAATACCGGCGGCTTCCAGCAGATCGGCACTGCCGCTCTTGCCCGATACCGCACGGTTGCCGTGCTTGGCCACGGTGCAACCGGCCGCCGCGACGACAAAGGAAGAAGCCGTGGACACGTTGAAGATGTTCGCACCGTCACCGCCGGTGCCGACCACATCGACCACACCGTCGAGTGTCTTGAGTTCGACCTTGTCCGCCAGTTCGCGCATCACCGACACGGCACCAACGATTTCGTCGATGCTTTCGCTCTTCATGCGCATGGCCATCATGAACGCGCCAATCTGCGCATCCGAGCATTGCCCGGTCATGATCTCGCGCATGACATCGCGCATTTCATCGGTGCTGAGGTCGAGGTGATCGACGATACGGCTCAGGGCTGTCTTGATGTTCATGAAAAGTCCTTAGCGCGTGCCGCCGGTTTGTTTGAGGAAGTTGGCGAACAGTTCGTGGCCCTGTTCGGTGAGGATCGACTCAGGGTGGAACTGCACGCCTTCGATGTTCAGAGTCTTGTGACGCAGGCCCATGATCTCGTCGACCGAGCCGTCTTCGAGCTGGGTCCAGGCCGTCAGCTCCAGGCAATCGGGCAGGGTTTCGCGCTTGACGATCAATGAATGATAGCGGGTCACCGTCAGCGGACGATTCAGGCCTTCGAATACACCCTTGTCCTCGTGAAATACCGGGCTAGTCTTACCATGCATCACTTGGCGGGCGCGCACCACATCACCGCCAAAAGCCTGGCCGATGGATTGGTGGCCGAGGCAGACGCCAAGAATCGGTAGCTTGCCGGCGAAATGCTTGATCGCTTCAATCGAGATGCCGGCTTCGGTCGGGGTGCAAGGACCGGGGGACACAACGATGCGTTCAGGGTTGAGGGCTTCGATTTCAGCGATGGTCAGTTCATCGTTGCGCACGACTTTAACCTGGGAGCCGAGCTCGCCCAGGTACTGCACAACGTTGTAGGTAAAGGAGTCGTAGTTATCGATCATCAGCAACATGGCGTTAAGAACCTCTTGAATTCACTGACTTTAAAGATGGCCTTCGAATGATTTACCCGCAGAGCGCTGCACTTTGTCAGGTGCCGGTGTAGCGCCAGCAAAGCGGCATTTCAAACAGGTAAAGAAGGCAAAGCGGTACAGGTCCGGCGAAGCCGGCAAAAGAATTCAGGCGCGCCAACGCCAGCGGGCGTGTGCCTTGATGACTTGATCCAGGAGTTTACTGATGATCAACACGGGGAAGGTCTCGTTCGTACGTCCCGGCACAGTAACTTAGCTGGGCAGAGCGCGCAATATCGCCGGGGGTGCTGCCCGCGAAACTATCAAAGGCTTCGCGACAGATGGCAAAAGGCCGGAAGTTTTTGGTACTGTCGTTTCGTTCACTAAAACAATAAATAAACGGACTTGCTCATGATCAAACAGACGTTGTTTGTACCGCTCGCAGGATGCTTGCTCGCGATCGCATGCGCCCAGGCGAACGCCGCACCTAATCCTTATACAAATTTCGTTGTCTTCGGGGACAGCCTCAACGATGCAGGGACCTTTGCCGACACGGGCGGGCCTGCCGGGGCGACGCAGCGCTTCACCAACCGGACGGGGCCGGTGTACCTGGATGGCAGCGGCGAAGTCCGCTCGCTCAACTCCACACAGATTCTGGGCGGAAAACTGGGGTTCTCGGCGGACCAGACCGCTTCATCATCTTCGGCGGTACGCGCCAGCAACGGCCAGCCCGATGGTAACAACTGGGCTGTAGGCGGCTACCGTACCGACCAGATTCTTGATTCGATTACCAGCACCTCCGCCACCGGCGAACGCACCCGGGCCGGCTATCTTCCATCCAATAACTTCCGTGCCGACCCGAACGCACTGTATTACCTGTCAGGTGGCGGTAACGACTTCCTGCAAGGACGCGTCACCAGCCTGCCACAGGCCAGTGCCGCCGCCGACCGCCTGGCCGACAGCGTGCAGACGCTGCAAACCGCCGGCGCCAGATACGTCATGGTCTGGTTGCTACCCGATATCGGCTTTACCCCCGCATTCAATGGCACCCCGCTGCAAGCGTTCACGTCCCAGCTCAGCGCCCAGTTCAACACTGAACTGGTAAGCCGACTGCAAAACATCAATGCCGAAGTCATCCCGCTGAACATTCCGGTATTGCTCAAAGAGACGTTCGCCAACCCGGCACAGTTTGGCCTGGCCACCGACCAGAACCTCATCACCACCTGCTTCAGCGGCAGCGGTTGCACCGAGAACGCCCGCTACGGCATCAACAGCGCCACGCCGGACCCGACCAAGCTGATCTACAACGACTCGGTGCACCCCACCGAAGCCGGGCAGCGCCTGATCGCCGATTACGCGTACTCCCTGCTGGCGGCGCCGTGGGAGCTGACCCTGTTGCCGGAAATGGCCCAGGGCACCGTGCGCGCGCATCAGGATGAATTGCGCAACCAGTGGCTGGCCGATTGGGAAAACTGGCAAGGTGTCGGCCAATGGCGAGCCATTGTTTCCGGCGGCGGACAGCATCAGGACTTTGACGGTCAGAACAGCGTGGCAAGCGCCGACGGCAACGGCGCCAACCTGAACATCGGTGGCAGCTATCGTCTCGACGATGCCTGGCGTGTTGGTCTGGTCGCCGGTTTCTATAACCAGGAACTCGAAGCCGGCAACAACGACTCCGACTACAAGCTCAACACCTACCTGGGCACGGCATTCGCCCAGTACCAGCAAAACCGTGTGTGGGCTGACGCGGCGTTGACGGCCGGGCATCTGGATTACGACAGCCTCAAGCGTAAATTCCAGCTGGGCGTCAACGAACGCGGCGAAAAAGGCGATACCAGCGGCTACGTCGAAGCCTTCAGCGCACGCGTGGGTTACGACATTGCGCAACAAGCCAGCAGCCCCTGGCACCTGTCGCCGTTTGTCAGCGCCGACTTCTCCAAGGTACAAGTCGATGGTTACTCGGAGGACGGCAACAATTCCACGGCGCTGACCTTTGCCGATCAGGAGCGTATTTCCCGGCGCCTGGGCGCTGGCCTGCAGGGCAAATACCAGATTACCCCGCAAACCCAGGTGTTCGGCGAAGCGGCAATCGAGCGTGAGTACAACGACGATACCCAGGACGTGGACATCAACCTCAACAGCCTGCCGAACAACCAGTTCACGCTGGAAGGCTACACCCCGCAAAGTCACTTGCAACGTGTGAACCTGGGGGTGAGCCACAACCTCACCAAGGACCTGGCACTGCGCGCCAGCTATAACATTCGCAAGGACGACGACTTCACCCAACAAGGCATCAACGTAGGTGTTGCGCTGGACTTCTGATGTGCAGGCAATAAAAAACGCGGCGCCCTCACAGGCGCCGCGTTTTTTATGGTGGTGAAGTCATTGTGGGAGCGAGCTTGCTCGCGATGAGGGCTTCACAGGCAACATTGATGTTGCCTGACCCACCGCTATCGCGAGCAAGCTCGCTCCCACAGGATTTGTAGTCAGTTCAGCTTTCCGGGGTCTGTTCGGCCAGGGCAACGGCGCGGAACATCGCGCGGCGCTTGTTCAGGGTTTCTTCCCATTCCAGCGCCGGCACCGAGTCGGCGACGATGCCGCCACCGGCCTGTACATGCAGCTCGCCGTTCTTGATCACCGCCGTGCGGATCGCAATGGCGGTGTCCATGTTGCCGTTCCAGGCAAAGTAACCGACCGCACCGCCGTAGACGCCACGCTTGACCGGCTCCAGTTCGTCGATGATTTCCATCGCGCGAATCTTCGGCGCACCGGACAAGGTGCCTGCCGGCAGAATCGCCCGCAGTGCGTCCATGGCCGTCAGCCCGGCTTTCAGTTGCCCGGTGACGTTGGACACAATGTGCATCACGTTGGAATAACGCTCGATGACCATTTTCTCGGTGAGCTTCACCGAGCCGATTTCCGATACGCGACCGGTGTCGTTACGACCGAGGTCGATCAGCATCAAGTGTTCGGCGATTTCCTTGTCGTCCGACAGCAGGTCTTCTTCCAGCGCCAGGTCTGCCTCTTCATTGGCTCCCCGCGGACGGGTACCGGCAATCGGGCGCACGGTGATCAGGTTGTCTTCGACCCGCACCAGTACTTCCGGCGAACTGCCAACGACGTGGAAGTCGCCGAAGTTGAAGAAGTACATGTAGGGCGTCGGGTTGAAGCAGCGTAGCGCGCGATACAGATCGATCGGCGCCGCCTTGAAATCGATCGACATGCGCTGGGACGGCACGACCTGCATGCAGTCACCGGCCAGGATGTATTCCTTGATGGTGTCGACGGCTTTTTCGTAATCGTCCTGGGTGAAACTGGAGCGGAACACCGGGTCAGCCGATTGTTGCTTGCTGAAGTCCAGGCCACGGCGTGGGGTGATTGGTTGACGGAGTCTTTCCAGCAACTCTTCCAGGCGTGCCTGACCTTGCTCGAAGGCGTCATCCTGGGACGGGTCGGCCAGGACGATGGCGTGCATCTTGCCGGCCAGGTTGTCGAACACCACCACGGCGTCGGACACCATCAGCAGAATGTCCGGTACGCCCAGCGGGTCCGGGTTCGGGCATTTGCCCAAGCGCTTTTCCACATAACGCACGCAGTCATAGCCGAAGTAACCCACCAGGCCGCCGTTGAAACGCGGCAGGCCGGCAATGGTCGGCACGTTGTAGCGAGCCTTGAAGGTTTCGACGAAGGCCAGCGGGTCTTCCACATCGTGGCTTTCGGTCTCGACGCCATCGACGGTCACGCTGACGTGATGATCGTGAACCCGCAGCACGGTACGGCACGGCAGGCCGATGATCGAGTAACGGCCCCACTTCTCGCCGCCCTGTACGGACTCCAGCAAGTAGGAATTGGGCTCGTCGGCCAGCTTCAGGTAGATCGACAGCGGTGTGTCGAAGTCGGCCAGGGTTTCGCAGGCAAGCGGGATGCGGTTGTAGCCGGCAGCGGCCAAACGCAGGAATTCTTCGCGGATCATGAGGTGCCTCGTGGCTTGAGGATCGAACAGTCAGGTATGCAAACGCGCCGGAAACCGGCCAGGATCAAGTCAGGCGCGCCAACGCCAGCGGGCCAGGGCCTTGATGACTTTCATCCAGAGTTTGCGAGTGACCACCACGATGGCGTTTCCAGAAGGGGGTTTGACAGCGTCGGCCAACGTTATCTCAGCGGCCGGATCCAGGCAACCGGGAATTAGTTTGCGCAGGTCGTCGATCACCAGCGCCGGCGATTCTTCCGCGATCGGTCTGCCGTGGTTATAGCCGTAGCTCAGGGCTACGCACTTGACTCCCGCCGCCTTCGCTGCCAGCACGTCGCTACGCGAATCGCCGACGAACAACGATTGCGAAGCCGGAATATTGGCCATTTTCATCACGAAGAACAGCGCGGCCGGATCGGGTTTTTTCTGTGGCAGGGTGTCACCGCCGATGATCCAGCGGAAATAACGGCCGATTTTCATCTGATCCAGCAGCGGCGCGACGAAGCGCTCCGGCTTGTTGGTGATCAGCGCCATTTCGACGCCCTGCTTCTGCAGCCATTTGAGGGTGTCGCGAACGCCGGGGTAAACCACGGTCAACTCATGGCTCTCGCCATAAGCCTGCATGAAATACTCCAGCGCCCGTTCGGCCTCGTCGTTATCGACCGCAGCATGATCAAGACCGCCAGCCAGCGCCCGACGCACCAGCACCGGCGCGCCATTGCCGACCCATTCGCGCACCGCTTCCAGACCGGCGGATTGGCGACCGAGTTTGAGCAGCATCTTGTCCACAGCCACTGCCAGGTCCGGGACCGAGTCGATCAACGTACCGTCCAGATCGAACATCACCAGCCGCGGCAGTTGCCCCGGGAACAGCTGCTCAAAACCACTCATGGGCGAGCCAGCGCCAGTTCGGAACGCATCTTGTCGATGACTTCCTGATAGTTCGGCGCATTGAAGATGGCCGAGCCGGCGACGAAGGTGTCAGCGCCAGCCGCAGCGATTTCGCGAATGTTGTTCACGTTCACGCCGCCGTCGATTTCCAGGCGAATGTCACGGCCCGAAGCATCGATCAGCGCCCGCGCTTCGCGCAATTTGTCGAGGGTGCCAGGGATGAACTTCTGCCCGCCGAAGCCCGGGTTGACGCTCATCAGCAGGATCATGTCGACCTTGTCCATCACGTACTTGAGCACGTCCAGCGGGGTTGCCGGGTTGAACACCAGGCCCGACTTGCAGCCGCCTTCGCGGATCAGTTGCAGGGAACGGTCGACGTGTTGGGTGGCTTCCGGGTGGAAGGTGATGTAGGTCGCGCCCGCTTCGATGAAGTCGCCCACGATGCGGTCCACCGGGCTGACCATCAGGTGCGCGTCGATCGGCGCGGTCACGCCGTACTTGCGCAGTGCCGAGCAAACCATCGGGCCGATGGTCAGGTTTGGCACGTAGTGATTGTCCATGACATCGAAGTGAACGAAGTCGGCGCCGGCGGCGAGGACGTTGTCCACTTCTTCACCCAGGCGGGCGAAGTCGGCGGAGAGAATCGACGGAGCAATTACGAAGGGCTGCATGACGCACCTTTACTGAGCAGAATCACGATGGCGCGCATTGTATACCTCATGCTTTGACGCGCGCACCGTGAGCGCGATGATTGGACCTTGCCATCATCCATCAACGGCAATGGCTCTAGTACGCCGCGCGATAGATCTTTTCAATATCGACGGCACTCAACTTGCGTGGATTGTTGCGCATCAAGCGCTCGATCCCCGCCGCTTCCACTGCCATGGACGGGATGGCGTCCTCGGGCACACCGAAACTGCGCAGGCCCTGGGGAATTTCCACGGTGGCACACAGTTCGGTCATGGCTTGCACGGCTTTGTCGGCCGCTTCGTTGAGACTCAAATGAGCGGTCTTCACGCCCATGGCCTCGGCGATATCCTGCATGCGTTCGATGCAGGCCATCTTGTTCCAGGTCATGACATAGGGCAGTAGCAAGGCATTGCTGACCCCATGGGCAATGTTGAAGCGCCCGCCCAGCGGATACGCCAGCGCATGCACCGCGCCAACGCCGGCGTTGCCGAACGCCATGCCGGCCATCAGGCTGGCAGTGGCCATGTCTTCCCGGGCTTGCAGGTTCGACGGATTGGCGTAGGCCTTGGGCAAAGCCTTGGCGATCAGCTTGATGGCGCCGATAGCCAGGGAATCGGTAATCGGCGAGGCGTTGACCGACAGATAAGACTCGATAGCGTGCACCAGTGCATCGACACCGCTGGCTGCCGTGACGCTGCGTGGACAGGTCAGGGTCATTTGCGGGCTGACAAGCGCCACGTCCGGCAACAGGTAGTCGCTGACAATGCCTTTCTTCAGTTGCGCGACCTTGTCGGAAAGGATAGCGACGTTGGTCACTTCCGAGCCGGTGCCGGCTGTGGTCGGGATGGCAATCAGCGGCGGGCCTTTGCGCGGGACCTGATCGATACCGAACAGATCCTCCAGCGCACCGTGGTACCCGGCGTAGGCTGCCACGCTCTTGGCAATATCGATGGCACTCCCGCCGCCCAGGCCGATCAGCCCATCATGCCCGCCGTCGCGGTAAACCTGCATGCAATCTTCGACGATGGCGATTTCCGGGTCCGGCAGCACACGGTCGAAGATTTCGTAGGAGCGGCCACCCAACTGCGCCAGTGCCAGTTCTACCGTGCCGGACTTGACCAGGGCGACGTCGGTGACGATCAGCGGATTGTCGATGTCCAGGCGTGTCAGCTCAGCGGCCAGCTGCTCGATGGCACCTGCGCCGGTGATCAGTTTGTGAGCGATTTTGAAAGAGGAAAGACTCATGTGCGCAGCCTCTTATAGATAGGGGAGCTGGGCACAATAGTAGCTGGGGATTTGGAGTTGGCTGGTATTCAGGTCATGAATGACCAAGGTTTCCGGGAACATCCAATAACACTGTAGGAGCGAGCTTGCTCGCGATGAACCTGAGAGCGACGCGGGCATTCAGAAGGCCCGCGTTATCGTTGGCGACCATCGCGAGCAAGCTCGCTCCTACAAGTTGCAGTGGATCGGTGTGTGGCTTCAGACCTGAGCAGTACGCAGTTTCTCGCTACGCCCACGCAACCATTCCAGGGTCAGCAACAGGATTACCGAGAAGGCAATCAACAGCGTCGCGGCCGCGGCGATGGTCGGGCTGAGGTTTTCGCGGATGCCGCTGAACATCTGCCGTGGCAGGGTCGCTTGCTCTGGGCCGGCGAGGAACAGCGTCACCACCACTTCATCGAACGAAGTCGCAAAGGCAAACAGCGCCCCGGAGATCACGCCCGGCGCAATCAGTGGCAAGGTCACCCGGCGGAACGTGGTCAGCGGCGAAGCGCCCAGGCTCGCAGCGGCCCGTACCAGGTTGTGGTTGAACCCCTGCAAGGTCGCCGACACGGTAATGATCACGAACGGCACACCCAACACCGCATGCACCACGATCAGCGAGAAAAAGCTGTTACCCAATCCCAACGGAGCAAAGAACAGATAACTGGCCACACCGATGATCACCACCGGCACCACCATCGGTGAAATCACCAGCGCCATCACCAGCGCCTTGCCGGGAAAGTCGCCACGGGTCAGGCCGATGGCCGCCAGCGTACCGAAGACCATGGCCAGCACCGTAGCCGCCGGGGCGACGATGATGCTGTTCTTCAGGGCGCGCATCCATTCCGCCGAGGCGAAGAAATCGTGATACCACTGCAATGAGAAGCCTTGCAGCGGGTACACCAGGAAACTGCCGGAGTTGAACGACAGCGGAATGATCACCAGCACCGGCAGGATCAGGAACAACAGAATCAAGCCGCAGAGAATCCGCAAGCTGTAGAACCACACCCGTTCGATGGGCGACATATAAGGACTCAGCATTTCGTTCTCCCCTTAGCTCAGGCGCAGGCGGCTTGCGCCTACCAGCCAGCTGTAAATCAGATAAAGCACGACCGTCGCGAGCAACAGCAGCCCACCAAGTGCGGTCGCCATGCCCCAGTTGATGCTGGTGTTGGTGTAGAAGGCGACAAAGTAACTGACCATTTGGTCGTTCGGGCTGCCCAGCAATGCCGGGGTGATGTAGTAGCCGATGGCGAGGATGAACACCAACAGGCAACCGGCGCCGACACCGGCATAGGTCTGCGGGAAGTACACCCGCCAGAAACTGGCGAACGGATGGCAGCCGAGGGAAATCGCGGCGCGCATGTAGGTCGGCGAGATGCCTTTCATCACGCTGTAGATCGGCAGAATCATGAACGGCAGCAGGATGTGCACCATGGAGATGTAGACACCGACGCGGTTGAACACCAACTCGATCGGCTTGTCGATGATGCCCATGGCCATCAGGCCGCTGTTGATCAGGCCACCCGATTGCAGCAACACGATCCACGCCGCGACTCGTACCAGGATCGAAGTCCAGAACGGCAACAGCACCAGAATCATCAGCAGGTTGCTCTGGCGCGACGGCAGGTTCGCCAGCAGGTAAGCCAGAGGATACGCCAGCACCAGGCAGATCACGGTGATGATCAGGCCCATCCAGAAGGTGCGGGCGAAGATGTCGAGGTAGATTGCCTGATCCGGGGTGGCCGGGGCGATTTCGCCGAGGTCGTCGATGCGGTGATCGACAGCCGCCAGCAGGTAATACGGGGTGATGCTGCTGGTGTTGCGGCGCACCGCTTGCCAGTAGGCCGGGTCGCCCCAACGCTCATCGAGGCCTTCCAGCGCTTCTTTATAGGAAGCCGGTTCAGTGGCAAGCGGCAAAGCGCGGGCCGTTTTGGTCAGCAGGCTGCGATAGCCGGCCAGTTCCATGTTCAGGCGCTTGGACAGATCACCCAGGGTCTGATTTTTGCGAGCCTCGGCAAGGTCTTCGGCCGCAGCTTTGTAAACCGGTTCAGCGGGCAGGCCACGGCCGTCCCAACTGGCGATGGCAGTCACGGTGCGCGGCATGCCGCCGACCACTTCCGGGTTGCCAACGCTTTTGTAGAGCAGCGCCACGATCGGCACCAGGAACACCAGCAACAAAAACAGCACCAGCGGCGCGATCAACGCCTGGGCCTTCCAGCGGTTGACCCGCTCGGCGTGCTTGAGCCGCTGCTTCAAGGTGGGGCTGGTGCCCTCGTTCAGGGGAACGGCGATAGCCATGACGTACTCCGGGAATCTTTGATCGTTACAGAGATGGGAATGCCACCTCGATCGTTATTGTGGGAGCGGGCTTGCTCGCGAAGGCGGAGTGTCAGTCAACAATGATGCTGAATGTGCTGACGTCTTCGCGAGCAAGCCCGCTCCCACAGGTGGGGCAAGCCCACCATTACAAGGTTCTGCTTATTTCGCAGCCCAGGAATTGAAGCGCTGCTCCAGTTGCTCGCCGTTGTCAGCCCAGAAGCTGACGTCGATCTGCACCTGGTTGGCAATGTTTTCCGGGGTGGTCGGCATGTCTTTCAGAACATCCTTGGCCAGCAGCGGCACGGCTTGGGTGTTGGCCGGGCCGTAGGCGATGTTTTCCGAGTAGGTCTTCTGCTGCTGTGGCTGTACCGAGAAGGCGATGAATTTCTTCGCCGCTTCGGCGCGCTTGGCATCCAGACCTTTTGGAATGGCCCATGCGTCAAAGTCGTAGATGCCGCCGTTCCACACGACTTTCAGGTTGCTTTCTTTCTGCACGGCAGCGATACGACCGTTGTAGGCCGAACTCATGACCACGTCACCGGAAGCGAGGTATTGCGGCGGTTGTGCGCCAGCTTCCCACCACTGGATGTTCGGCTTGAGCTCATCGAGCTTCTTGAACGCGCGGTCCTGACCGTCCTTGCCAGCCAGCACTTTGTAGACGTCTTTCGGCGCAACGCCGTCGGCCATCAGTGCGAATTCCAGGGTGTACTTGGCGCCCTTACGCAGGCCACGCTTGCCCGGGAACTGCTTGGTGTCCCAGAAGTCCACCCAGCTGGTCGGTGCGGATTTCAGTTTGTCGGCGTTGTAGGCCAGCACGGTCGACCACACGAAGAAACCCACACCGCAAGGCTGGATGGCGCCCTTGACGTAGTCTTCGGTCTTGCCGAACAGCGCCGGGTCCAGTTGCTCGAACATGTCTTCGTCGCAACCACGGGACAGTTCCGGCGATTCAACCTCTACCAGATCCCAGGACACGCTCTTGGTGTCGACCATGGCCTTGACCTTGGCCATTTCGCCGTTGTACTCGCCGGCCACGATCTTGCCGTTGCCTGCCGCTTCCCAAGGTGCGTAGAAGGCTTTGACCTGAGCCGCCTTGTTAGCACCGCCAAAGGACACCACGGTCAGATCCGGGCCGGCGGCCATTGCGTGTGCCGCGCCCATCATGCCCAGTGCCAAAGCGGTGAATTTCAGGGATCTCAACATTTATTGTTCTCTCCACGTGCAGGGTTGGTGTTGGTGTTGCCGGGGCGATCAATGCGCCTCTAAAAGTGGATCGAGCGCGCGAACGTGCTCGACCTGCCAGCCAAGCGGTACCACATCGCCGACGGCGAGCGAGGGATCAAGCTCGGCAATTGGCTGTTTCACGAAGAAGTCGGTCTTGCCGCAGACTTCCATGCGAACCCGGACGTGGTCGCCCAGATAGATGAATTCCTCGACTCGCCCGGAGAAGCGGTTGACGCATTGGTCGCTGGAGCCGTTGAGGCTCACTCGCTCCGGACGAATGGACAGGGTCACCGGCTCGCCGGTCTGGCCAACGTTGACCGCCAAGGCTTCCACTTTCTCACCGCGCCCGAGTTCCACAATGCAACGGTCGCCGGTTTGGCTGTGCAGGCGGCCATTGAGGCGGTTGTTCTCGCCGATGAAGTTGGCGACGAAGGTGTTTTTCGGCTCTTCGTAGAGGGTGCGCGGCGGAGCGATCTGCTGGATTTCGCCCTGATGGAACACCGCCACGCGGTCGGACATAGTCAAGGCTTCGCCCTGATCGTGGGTCACGTAGACCACAGTCACGCCCAGGCGCTGGTGCAGGTGCTTGATCTCCATCTGCATGTGTTCACGCAGCTGCTTGTCGAGTGCGCCGAGGGGTTCGTCCATCAGCACCAGTTGCGGCTCGAACACCAGCGCGCGGGCCAATGCCACACGCTGTTGCTGACCACCGGAGAGCTGCGCCGGGTAGCGCTGGGCGAAGGCATCGAGCTGGACCATGCTCAGCACGCGCTTGACCCGTGCACTGACGTCGCTCTTGTTCATGCCACGCACGGTCAGCGGGAACGCCAGGTTCTCGGCCACCGTCATGTGCGGGAACAGCGCGTAGTTCTGAAACACCATGCCGATGTCACGCTTGTGCGGCGGCACGTTGTTGATGGCGCGCCCGGCCAACAGGATTTCGCCCGCGGTCGGCGTTTCGAAGCCGGCGAGCATCATCAGGCTGGTGGTCTTGCCGGAGCCGGACGGCCCGAGCAATGTGAGGAATTCGCCCTTGCGAATGTCCAGGTTGAGGTCCTTGACGATCAGGTTCTCGCCGTCGTAGCTCTTCTGCACTCCACGAAAGCTGACCAGAACATCATTGACCCCTGCGCTTGAATCGACCTGGCTCATACCCACACCTTTGTTATTGATGACTGCTGTGGGGTTAAGCCTAGTGGACGCTGGGGACCACGCAAATCGGGGCGCAAGAGAGATTCGCCTCAGCCGGATGGAAGGTTGGGGGTAGGGATTTCCCTACAAGGATGGCGCGTTTTGGCAAACGCAGTGGCAAGGGCTCAGCTATAAGCCACAAGAACAAGCCCATGCGGTATCTGGATCTGTCGTAAATGGATATGCCACCACCGAATCTGTGGGAGCGGGCTTGCTCGCGAAAGCGGTTTATCAGGACCAGATATGTCGACTGACACACCGCTTTCGCGAGCAAGCCCGCTCCCACATTGAATTTCGGTGTGCTTTAGAGGAGCTTGTGTTCCATCGCGTACTTCACCAGTTCCGCCAGCGAGGTGATGTTGAGCTTCTGCATCAGCCGCGCCTTGTGGGTGCTGATGGTCTTGCTGCTCAGCGCCAGTTGCTGGGCGATGTCGTTTACGTTGGCGCCCTGGGCCAGGCGTTCGAACACGGAGAATTCGCGCTCGGAGAGCAACGAGTGCAATGGACGCGAGTCGGTAAGACCGACCTCGAAAACCATGCGGTCGGCCAGTTCCGGGTCGATGTAACGCCCGCCTGACGCCACTTTGCGAATGGCCGTCAGCAACAGTGCCGGGTCGCTGTCCTTGGTTGCATAACCGGCAGCCCCGACCTTCAGCGCCCGGGCGGCCATTTGCGCTTCATCGTGCATCGACAGCACCAGAATCGCCGGCGGATTGTTCAGGGCGCGAATCCGCGGAATCGCTTCCAGGCCGTTGACGCCCGGCATGGAGATGTCCAGCAACACCACTTCGCAGGGCACATGACGCAAGGTGTCGAGCAACTGCTCGCCATTGCTCGCCTCCCCCACCACCAGCAAGTCCTTGGCCAGGCCGATCAACTGCTTGATGCCTTCGCGGACAATGGTGTGGTCTTCGGCTACCAGTACACGGATCACGTTCTTCTCCAGGTTCAAGATCATTCGCGAGCAGGCTCCCACATTTGGAATACGTCCCCCTGTGGGAGCCTGCTCGCGAAGGCGTCAGCACAGACACCACAAATTCTTCAGGCTTCGTCCAGAGGCACTCGCACTTCTAACGTCGTACCCTCACCCGGCTCACTCTCCAGCGACAACTCGCCGCCCAGGATCAACACCCGCTCACGCATGCCGACGATCCCAAAGGACGTTGGCCTGCCAGGCGCGGCGACAAATCCTACGCCATCATCGCTGACCGTCAGACACAATTCGTCGCCTTCAAGGGTCAGTGTCAGTTCAACAGTATGCGCCTGGGCGTGCCGCATGACATTGGTCAGCGCCTCCTGAAGGATTCGAAACAGGCCGATCGCCTTCGCATCGCTGAGCACTGGCAAATTGTCCGGCACCTGCACCAGACACGGGATCTGCGTTCGCGCCTCGAACCGGCGGGCCTGCCATTCAATGGCCGAGGCGATACCTGCGTCGAGAATCGGCGGTCGCAATGCCGTGGCCACATCACGGACCAGCTGAAACAACTGAGCGATCAAGCGTTTCATGCTGTTCAAGCGCTCGTTAAGACCAGGGTCGAGCTGGGCGTACGCCAGTTCGCACATGGACGTTTCCAGCTTCAACACGGTGAGCATTTGCCCCAATTCGTCGTGAACTTCCCGGGCAATGCGCGCTTTTTCTTCTTCGCGCACGCTTTCCAGGTGCGCGGACAACTCACGCAGTTGTTCCCGGGAGCTGGCCAGTTCAATTTCGATGCGCTTGCTCTCGCTGATGTCCCAGACGATCCCGTCCCAAACATAGGCGCCGTCTTCCAGCCGGCGGGTGATGGCCTTGATTTCCGCCCAACGCTGCTCGCCCTGACGCGTCAGGATTCGCCCCTGCCACGACCAGTCGCTGTCGGTATCCAGCGCATGATCCTGGGTCTGGTGATAGCTGACCTTGTCATCCGGATGCACGAGGCTGCGCAGGCCTTTATCGCGATGCGCCAGCGTGGCCGGCGAGTAACCCACCAGGCTTTCGCTGCCTTCGCTGATGTAGGCAAAGTCGATCTGACCGGTCACTGGCGCCCGCTCCAGCCGGAAAACCAGTCCCGGAACGTTGGCGGCGATACCTTGCAGCCGCGCCTCGCTTTCCTGCAAGGCCGCCAGGGCGCGGCGTCGCTCGGTGACATCGTTGAGGTAAACCACCAGGTACTCACCATCGCGAAAGCGCAGGAAACTCAACGAGACATCGGCCGGCAGGATGCTGCCATCAGCCCGCACGCAATTGGATTCGAAACTTTGCGGGCCCTCCTCACTGGCCCGGGCGCGCTTCCACAGGTTCAGCCAACGGTCCATGTGCAGGCCGGGCTCGAAATCGATCAGGGGCCGATCGATGATCCCTCCGGCCGGATAGCCCAGCATGCTTTCCGCCGCGCGGTTGGCGTAGCGCACATGGCTGTCCCAGTTGACCCAGAGGATGCCGACGGTGCTCTGGTCGATGGAAAACTGGGTGAGCCGCAAGGCCTCTTCGCTGGCGGCGCGCAAGGCAATGTCTTCCTGCGCGGCCAACAGGCGCTGCTCCAGGTTGTGCTGCTGGCGACGCTGCCAGACCACGATGGCCATGCAACTCATCGCCAGCACGGCCAGCAGCAGGCAGAGGTTCTGCCAAAACCCCGGCGACTCGGTGAGCCGCGGATACTTGGGCTGCAGCCATTGATTGTGCAGTTGCTCCAGATCCTTGGCCGGGATCGCCCGCAATGCACTTTCGACAATGCCCGCCAGTTCCGGTTTGTCACGGAGCGTGGCCACCCGCAGCAACTGCGGCAGGCCGACATCCCCCACCACCACCAATCCGGCGAACTCCGGTTCGACCGACAAGCGTCCCAGCTGCGCCTCATCGACCACCGCATAAGCCGCCTGCTGGCCCGCCAATAATTGCAATGCCTGGCGCTCCATCGGTACGCCTTGCAGATTCAGATGCGGGTAGTTGCTGCGCAGGTAATCGGCGATGGCACTGGGCATGCGTACGGCGACGCGGGTCTGGCTGTCGAGTTTTTCCAGCTCGACCGCGCCAGCGCTTTTCTGATCGCTGACCACCAATTGCGGCACCCGCATGTAGGGGTCGGAAAACTGCCAGAGGCGCAGCCCGCCAGGGGTCTGGGTCACCCCCGGGGCGATGTCGATTTCGCCCTCGCGGGCCGCGGCTTCCAATTGCTCAAGATCGGGAAAATTGCGCCAACTCAGTTCGACATTGAGGTTTTTTGCGAGCCACTTCATCAACTCGACGTTCACCCCGGACAGGCGCTGCAAGCGGCGATCGTATTGCGCATAGGGCGCCTGCAACACCACGCCGACCCGCAACTCGCCCTGCTGCGCCAGCCAGTGCCGTTGTTCCGGAGACAGTTGGGCAGCGGGCGCCGGGGGCGCGGCGGCCGCCCAGCCCATCAAGGGAAACCACAAACAGCCGATAACCCACAGGCAGCGAAAAAGCATCATTGAACTCTCACACACTGACAAATACTGACCAACCCATTAGGCTGCCGGAACAACTTCTGGCCTGGAATACCCGATGCCCTCTGTCTACCGCCTGGCACTGCCAGCATTGTGCCTGTCGCTGATCCTGCCTTGCGCTTTTTCCGTCAAGGCGGCCGACCCGGCGCCCGCCGCGGAGGAAAAAACCGCCGAAGGAAAACCACTTGAACGTCAGCCGCTGCCTGAGCGTAGTCAGGAAGAAGCGACTGCACTTGAGCGAAAAATCCCGGCTCAGGAACAGCAACAATTGCAAGCAGGCCCCGACACCTTTCTGGCCTTGTGGAAACCGGCCAATACCGCCGAACCTAAAGGCGCGGTGATTGTCATCCCCGGCGCCGGTGAAACCGTTGACTGGCCGCAAGCGATCGGCCCTTTGCGGCGCAAATTGCCGGATGCCGAGTGGAGCAGCCTGAGTATCACCTTGCCGGACCTGCAAAGCGACGCCATTGCGCCACGAATCGTGGAAGCAGCGCCGGCTCCCAAGCCCGCCGAAACCGGCAGTAAAGACTCGACCACCGCAGCCCCTATCGAACAGGTGGCCGGAGGCGAGGCCGATGTGGCCGACAAGGCCGTCACCGAAACCACCGAAGCACAGTCCAAGGCAGATGCCGAGCGCATCTTCGCCCGGATCGACGCCGCGATTGCATTCGCCGAACAGCAAAGCGCCCGCAGTATCGTGGTGTTGGGGCATGGCACCGGCGCTTATTGGGCGGCGCGCTATTTAAGCGAGAAGCAGCCTTCGCAAATCGAGCGCTTCCTCATGGTCGCTGCGCAGACACCTGCTCAAGCGAAACCCGAGCTGGATGAGCTGGCGCCGAATCTGAAACTGCCGACCGCCGACATCTTCTACATGGACAAGCCGCTGGATCGCAATGCGGCGCTAGCCCGTCTGCAGGCCAACAAACGGGTGAAAACGTCGGCATTCAGCCAGGTCGCGCTCAAGGCGTTGCCGGATACCAAAGCCGAACAGGAGCAACTGTTCCGTCGGGTGCGGGGTTGGTTGAATCCGCAGAACCCGGCGGGCTGACAGACCGAGGCGCCGTCATCGCGGGCAAGCCACGCTCCCACGGGTTTTATGCCGATCACAAAATTGCGGACGACATAAAACCTGTGGGAGCGAGCTTGCTCGCGATAGCGGTATCACTGGCGACGCAAATTTTCCGGGCTAGCGAAAATCCCGCCGCTCCCGAATCAGCGTATAGGCGTTATGCAGTTCACGCGTTCGCTCGGTGGCCTCACGCACCTGCGTCGCCGTCGCGCCACTGCCGGCAATCTTGTCCGGATGATGACGACTGAGCAGGCGCCGGTATGCACGCTTGATCTGCGCCGGTTCAGTGGTGGCCGACACCCCCAAAAGCCTCAACGCGTCCTGATAACTTGGCACACTGTTGCCCAATGGCCGCTTCTGCGGCTCATAGTCGTGGGCCAACGCCTGCACCTGACGGGGCGTCCAGCCCAGCCATTTGCCCCATTGGCCGATCAATTGACGTTCACTGCTGCCGGCACGACCATCGGCCCAGACCATTCGCCAGCAGGCGCGCAACACGCCTTCCGCCGCATGGGGCTGGGCACTCAGGCGACGCAGATAACCGCGCAGGCGGTCATTGCCCGATTTACCACGATTGAACGCGGCAATCGCCCGACGCTGGGCCGGCTCGGACATTTCCAGCGAGCGCATTTCCGCCCGGGCCTGCTGGATGTGGCCATCCACCACCCGCCCGTCGCACTTCGCCAGACGTCCCAGTAGCACGAAGAGCAATTCATCGTTGCGCAGCACCGGACGACCACCAAGCTTTTCCAGCAAATGCCCCCAACTCTGCAGGTGCAAGCGCCGGTCCAGCGCCTGCCCCAACAACGCGCCGAGCATGGCCCCCGGAATGCTGGCTATGGCAAAGCCTGCTCCGGCTCCGATCAGAGTCCCTGGCCACAGCATCTCAGCGGCTCGCTTCTATTAATGTTTCAACTTCGGCCAGACGCTCGTGAGTGCCGACATCGACCCAGTGCCCCCTCAGCTGCTCGCCGGTCACCTGCCCGTCAGCCATGGCCTTGCGCAACAGCGGAGCGAGCTTGAAGGCCCCCTCGGTGCAACCGTCGAACAACTGCGGATGCAACACGGCGATACCGCTGTAGGTCAAGGTGCCAGCCCCTGGTTGACCGTCGAGCACCCGCGTTTCTACCAGGCTGAAGTCCCCGGCCGGATGATGGGGCGGGTTGCTGACCAGCACCAGGTGCGCCAGGCCGTTGATGGGCTGATGCAGCACGCTGAAGTCGTAATCGGTCCAGATGTCGCCGTTGACCACGACAAACGCTTCATCCCCCAACAATGGCAACGCGCGGAAAATTCCGCCGCCGGTTTCCAGGGGGTCACCTTCGGCCGAGTACTGAATGCTCACGCCATAACGCGAACCATCACCCAGATAGTCTTCGATCTGCTGACCGAGCCAGGCGTGATTGATCACAATGTCGGTGAAGCCGGCGGCGGCCAGTGCTCGCAGGTGATACTCGATCAGCGGCACGCCGCCTGCACGAACCAGCGGTTTTGGCGTAGTCAGGGTCAGCGGGCGCATGCGCTCGCCTTTGCCCGCGGCCAGAATCATTGCCTTCATGCTTTCACTCCGGCACGCAGACTGGCCAGCAATACATCCAGCTCGGCCAGTTCAGGGCGGCGCGCGATCACCGCGTCTATGTACGCAAAGAAACGTGGCACATCACCCAGGTAACGCGGTTTGCCGTCGCGATGGCAGATGCGCGCGAAAATGCCGATGACTTTCAGGTGACGTTGCACGCCCATCAAGTCGCTGGCACGCAGGAAGTCCTCGAAGTCGGGCTGAACCGGAATCCCGAGGGCACCCGCTTGCTGCCAGTAGCTTTCGAGCCAGCCGTGCACGCGCTCATCGGGCCAGCTGAGGAATGCGTCCTTGAACAGGCAGGTCACGTCGTAGGTCACCGGGCCATACACCGCATCCTGGAAGTCCAACACGCCGGGATTGGGCTCGCTGAGCATCAGGTTGCGCGGCATGTAGTCGCGATGCACCAGGACTTTTGGCTGTGCCAGGGCACTGTCGATCAACAGTTCGCTGACCTGCTGCCAGAGCACTTGCTGCGCCGCGTCCAGTTCGATGCCCAATTCGCGCTTCACGTACCACTCGGGGAACAGCTCCAGCTCGCGACGAAGCAAGGCCACGTCATAGCTCGGTAGAGGCGCAACCATCGGCAGCTGCTGGAAAGTCAGCAACGCTTGCAGGGCATCCTTGAACAAATCGTCGGCGTTTTCGCTTTCGATGACGTCCAGGTAGGTCTTGTTGCCCAGGTCATTGAGCAAAAGAAAGCCGCGCTCGAGGTCTTCGGCATAAATTCTCGGCACATTTATTCCGGATTTCGCCAGCAAAAAGGCGATATCCACGAAGGGTTTGCAGTTTTCCTGGGGCGGCGGCGCGTCCATCACGATGAAACTTTTGTCACCGCCTTCCCAGCGGAAATACCGCCGAAAACTCGCGTCGCTACTGGCCGCAGTCAACGTGGCCGGGGGTACGACGCCCCAGCCCTGCTCGGCAAAAAGGGTCGCCAATTGTTCATCGAGCCAAACTTTCAGGTGTTGCAAGCGTACATCTTGATCAGGCATTGCAAGGGTCTCCGACGGCGCTAGCCGTCAAGCGGGTCATGCTTTATTATCCAGCATCTTTTTCAGACCATCGAGAGGCGTGCGGCCCACACCGCGGGCAGATGGCACGCAGGAAGCCCGGACTAATAAGATGGCATTGAAATCCCCCGCGTTTCGTAAAAAATTTCCGTTGTTGGTTACCGGCAGTTTGCTGGCGCTGCAACCCCTTGCCACTTCCTACGTGGTCGCCGCGGAACAGTTTGACTGCTCAGTCTCTGCTTCGGGTTCCTGGGACTGTGCGCCAAAGACGCCGGCGGCTGCATTGCCACCGCGTCCCGTCCATGACGGCAGCGCAGTCTCCGCTACCGGCGAAGCCCCGGCCGAGAGCGGTTCCAGCGAAGACACCGGCGCCAAGCCGGTGCTGGTCACCGAATCCGAAGGCCGTGGCCTGAAGTCGCGTAGCGCAGACTACAGTCACCTCGACTGGGTTCCCCGCGAGCAGCTTACCGCCGCACAATTGGCCGAAACCGGTCCTTATTGCTCCGGTTCCTATATCGAACCGATTCGTCCTGGCATGGATGACAAGACGGATAAAAGTGACGCTCCAACCTTTATCGGCGCAAAAGCCTCCCGCTATAAGCAGGATGAGCAAGTTGCGACCCTGGCCGGCGACGTTGTCATGCGTCAGGGCAGCATGCAGGTCGAAGCCGACGAAGCCAACCTGTATCAGGCCGAAAGCCGTGGCGAACTGAACGGCAACGTGCGCATTCGCGACAACGGTGCCCTGATCGTTGGCGACCACGCCGACGTGCAGCTCGACACCGGTGAAGCGAAGGTCGACAACGCCGAATACGTGATGCACAAATCGCGCATCCGCGGTAATGCGCTGTACGCCAAACGTGCCGAGAACGCGATCATCCGCCTCAAGGATGGTACGTACACCACGTGCGAACCGAACAGCAACGCCTGGCAGCTCAAGGGCAACAACATCACCCTGAACCCGGCCACCGGCTTCGGTACGGCAACCAACGTGACGCTGCGGGTCAAGGACATTCCGGTCCTGTACACGCCGTACATCTATTTCCCGATCGACGACCGTCGCCAGTCGGGTTTCCTGCCGCCGACCATCGGCACCGGCAGCGATACCGGCTTCATGCTGGTCACCCCGTACTACTTCAACCTGGCGCCGAACTACGATGCCACGTTGTACCCGCGCTACATGGAAAAGCACGGCTTGTTGATGGAAGGCGAATTCCGCTACCTGACCAAATCCAGCGAAGGCCAGTTCGGTGCGGCGTACCTCAACGACGAAAGCGACGAGCGCGACAAGCAGACCGACGCCGAAAAAACCCGCTACATGTACAACTGGCAGCACAAGGGTGGTCTCGACTCGCGAGTACTCACGCAAGTCGACTACACCAAGATCAGCGATCCGTATTACTTCCAGGATCTGCAGTCCGACCAGATTGGCGTGAAAAGCAACGACTACGTGAACCAGCAGGGCTCTGTCACCTATCGCGGCGACAGCTATACCGCTCGCGCGAACGCCCAGGCATACCAACTGGCGAGCGTATCGAACATTACGCCGTACGACCGCCTGCCGCAGCTCACCCTCGACGGTATGCTGCCTTATCATCCGGAAGGCCTGGACTTCACGTACAGCACCGAACTCGTGCGGTTTGACCGGGATCTGAAGAACGGCACCTTCACCGACGAAGACGGTAATGTGTCTCCACGGCTAGATACCAACGTTGTCGGCCTGGCACGCGCCAATGGCGATCGCCTCAACCTGGCACCGGCTGTCAGCCTGCCACTGAACTGGACCTACGGATTCCTGAAGCCAACGCTTAAGTACCAGTACACGCAGTACCAACTGGATCTGGACGGTCTCGGCAAAACTCAGGTCGCGCAGCAAAATCAAGCCGCAGCGGCAGCCGGGACTAAAAATTTCAATGGTGATTTTGACAGCAACCAGAATCGCGGCGTACCGATCGCCAGCATCGACAGTGGTCTGTACTTCGATCGAAATACCCAATGGTTCGGCAAGAACTACCGCCAGACCCTCGAGCCGCGCCTGTTCTACCTGTACGTACCTGAGGTAGATCAGGAAGACATCCCGGTATTCGATACCAGCGAATACACATTCAACTATGCGTCGCTGTTCCGTGACAACCGTTTCTCCGGCTCCGACCGTGTCGGCGATGAAAACAAATTGTCCCTGGGCGTGACCAACCGCTGGATCGAAGACGACGGTTTCGAGCGTCAACGCATCAGTGTCGGCCAAGCCTTGTACTTCAAGGACCGCGAGGTTCAGTTGCCTGGCGTGAACTTCAACGACCGTGACGACGCCAAAGCCAGCGTCTCCCCATATGCGCTGGAATATGAGTATCGCTGGAACCGCGACTGGCGCACCACGGCCGATTACAACTGGGACCCGGACAGCCGCAGCCCTCGCTCGGGCAGCGCGATGTTCCATTACCAGCCTGAAGACAACCCGAACAAGGTCGTCAACCTCGGCTATCGCTATCGTAACGACCAGGTGATCTACAACCAGAACACCGGTAAATGGCAGTTCGGCGGTGACTACGGCACCCCTGGCACTCCTGGCTACGTGAAGGATTACTACAAGATCCAACAGCACGACTTCTCGGTAATCTGGCCGATCGTGCCGCAATGGAGCGCTATCAGCCGTTGGCAGTATGACTACAACCGCAACCGTACCCTGGAAGCCTTCGGTGGTTTCGAGTACGACAGTTGCTGCTGGAAACTGCGCCTGATCAACCGTTACTGGGTCTCCTATGACGAGTTCAGTCAGGAAGCACCGCAAAACGAAAAAGGCGACCATGGCGTCTTCCTCCAAATTGTTCTGAAGGGACTCGGCGGCCTCACCGGCTCCAAGGCAGAGAGCTTCCTCGACAAAGGCATTCAAGGTTATCGTGAACGTGAAGACCAAGCTTTCTGATTGTTTGCGCCCGCTGATGCTCGGCGCGCTGTTCCTGAGTACGGCCGCGAACGCCGCCGTACAGTCCATCGATAAAGTGGTGGCCATCGTCGACAACGACGTGGTCATGCAGAGCCAACTGGACCAACGGGTTCATGAAGTTCAGCAAACCATTGCCAAGCGTGGCTCTGCCGTGCCGCCGGCCAGCGTGCTGGAGCAGCAGGTACTTGAGCGCCTGATCGTCGAAAACCTGCAATTGCAGATCGGCGAGCGTTCCGGCATCCGCATTACCGATGAAGAGTTGAACCAGGCTGTCGGCACCATTGCCCAGCGCAACAACATGTCGGTCGAGCAGTTCCGCGCCGCCCTGACTCGCGACGGCCTGTCCTACGACGACGCACGTGAGCAGATTCGCCGCGAAATGGTCATCAGCCGTGTACGCCAGCGTCGGGTTGCCGAACGCATTCAGGTCTCCGAGCAGGAAGTGAAGAACTTCCTGGCGTCGGACCTGGGCAAAATGCAGCTGTCTGAAGAGTTCCACCTGGCCAACATCCTGATTCCTACGCCGGAAAGCGCCAACTCCGACGCGATTCAGAGCGCAGCCAAACAGGCCGATGCGATTTACCAGCAGCTCAAGCAAGGCGCTGACTTCAGTCAGTTGGCGATCGCCAAGTCCGCCAGCGAAACCGCACTGGAAGGTGGTGACATGGGCTGGCGTAAAGCCGCTCAATTGCCACCGCCGTTCGATCGCCTGCTGAGCACCATGCCGGTGGGCGATGTCACCCAGCCAATGCGCACCCCGGGCGGCTTCATCATCCTGAAGATCCTCGAAAAGCGTGGCGGCCAGACCCAGATGCGCGATGAAGTGCATGTGCGCCACATCCTGGTCAAACCGAGCCCGATCCGCGACGAAGCAAAAACCAAGGCCCTGGCTGACTCGCTCTACAGCCGTATCGAGGCTGGCGAAGACTTCGGCGAGCTGGCGAAAAGCTACTCGGAAGACCCGGGTTCCGCCCTCAACGGCGGCGATCTGAACTGGATCGACCCGAACGCACTGGTGCCCGAGTTCCGCGAAGTGATGGCCAGGACCCCGCAAGGTCAGCTGTCCAAGCCGTTCCAGACTCAATACGGCTGGCATGTCCTGGAAGTCCTTGGCCGTCGCGCCACCGACAGCACCACACAGGCTCGCGAGCAGCAAGCAATGACCGTTTTGCGTAACCGCAAATACGACGAAGAGCTGCAAACCTGGCTGCGTCAGATCCGTGACGAAGCGTACGTGGAAATCAAACTCCCTGGCGCCGACCAGGCAGCGCAGTGAAACCCCAACGTTTCGCGCTGACACCCGGCGAACCGGCCGGCATAGGTCCCGACCTGTGCCTGCTGCTCGCCTCGCAAGCCCAGCCTCACCCCCTGATTGCCATTACCAGCCGCGACCTGCTTATTGAGCGGGCCGCGCAACTGGGCGTGGCTGTCGATTTGCTGTCGGTCACACCGGACAGCTGGCCGGACGCACCGGCTCCAGCCAACAGCCTGTATGTCTGGGATACACCGCTCAATGCCAAAGTCGTCGCCGGGCAACTGGACAAGGCCAACGCTGCCTTCGTACTGGAAACCCTGACCCGCGCCGGCCAAGGCTGCCTGAGCGGAGATTTCGCCGGCATGATTACCGCGCCGGTGCACAAAGGCGTAATCAACGAATCCGGCATCGCCTTTTCCGGGCACACGGAATTCCTCGCCGACCTGACCCACACCGCGCAAGTGGTGATGATGCTGGCAACGCGCGGCTTACGCGTAGCCCTGGTGACCACTCACCTGCCCCTTCGCGAGATTGCCGATGCAATCACGCCGGAGCGTCTGGAGCGTGTCACGCGAATCCTGCACACCGACCTGCAAAACAAGTTCGGCATCGCCCGGCCACGCATCCTGGTTTGCGGGCTCAACCCCCATGCCGGCGAAGGCGGACACCTGGGCCATGAAGAAATCGATATCATCGAACCCACATTAGAGCGCCTGCGCGGCGAGGGCATGGACCTTCGTGGCCCCCTGCCCGCCGACACTCTGTTTACCCCCAAATATCTGGAGCACTGCGATGCGGTGCTGGCGATGTACCACGACCAGGGTCTGCCGGTGCTGAAGTACAAAGGCTTCGGCGCGGCAGTCAACGTGACCCTTGGCTTGCCGATCATCCGCACATCGGTCGACCACGGCACCGCCCTGGACCTGGCCGGCAGCGGCAAGATCGACACCGGCAGCCTGCAAGTCGCCCTGGAAACCGCCTACCAGATGGCCGAGACCCGTTTATGACCGAGCATTACCAACACAAGGCGCGCAAACGCTTTGGCCAGAACTTTCTGCACGATGCCGGCGTTATCGACCGCATCCTGCGCTCCATTCATGCCAAGGCAGAAGACCGCCTGCTGGAAATCGGCCCGGGCCAGGGCGCACTGACCCAAGGCCTGCTCAGCAGCGGCGCGCAACTCGATGTGGTGGAGCTGGACAAGGACCTGATCCCGATCCTCAACCAGCAGTTTGCCGGCAAGAGCAACTTCAACCTGCATCAGGGCGATGCACTGAAGTTCGACTTCAACAGCCTGAATGCCGCGCCTGGCAGCCTGCGCGTGGTCGGCAACCTGCCGTACAACATCTCCACGCCGCTGATTTTTCACCTGCTGCACAACTCGCACCTGATTCGCGACATGCACTTCATGCTGCAAAAGGAAGTGGTCGAGCGCCTGGCTGCCGGCCCTGGTGGTGGTGACTGGGGTCGCTTGTCGATCATGGTTCAGTACCACTGCCGGGTCGAGCACCTGTTCAACGTCGGCCCGGGCGCGTTCAACCCGCCGCCGAAAGTCGATTCGGCCATCGTGCGCCTGGTACCCCACGCGGTACTGCCACACCCGGCCAAGGATCACCGCCTGCTGGAACGCGTCGTGCGCGAAGCTTTCAACCAGCGCCGCAAAACCCTGCGCAACACTCTCAAGCTGCTGCTGAGCAATGCCGAAATCGAAGCAGCCGGCGTCGATGGCAGCCTGCGTCCCGAGCAACTCGACCTGGCCGCGTTCGTGCGCCTGGCCGACAAGCTCAGCGAACAAAAGCCTGCCGCTGACTGACAGGCGATGAGCGCTATCGGGTAGGACGCCACTCTGGTCTACTACCCGATACTTGGCCTAGACTGAACCCCAACAGCTACGCCCCGCGTCCCGCTTCGTTTTTAAGGCCCTTTGCATGTCCGATCCTCGCTATCAGGTCGACGTCAGCGTCGTCACCCGCTATCTGGCAGAACAATCGCAACCCGAGCACGACCGCTTTGCCTTCGCCTACACCATCACCGTGCAAAACAATGGCCTGATGCCCGCCAAACTGCTTTCACGACACTGGGTCATCACCGATGGCGACGGGCATGTCGAAGAAGTGCGCGGTGCAGGCGTAGTCGGCCAGCAACCGTTGATCGACCCCGGCAAGAGCCACACCTACAGTAGCGGCACGGTCATGACCACCAAGGTCGGCACCATGCAAGGCACCTATCAGATGCTGTCCGACGACGGTAAACATTTCGATGCCATCATCGCGCCCTTCCGCCTGGCGGTGCCCGGAGCCCTGCACTGATGGCAACGTACGCTGTCGGTGACCTGCAAGGCTGTCTTCAGGCCCTGCAATGCCTGCTCAAACAAGTGGCGTTCGACCCGAAACGCGACCGTCTGTGGCTGGTGGGCGACCTGGTCAACCGCGGCCCGCAGTCGCTGGAAACCTTGCGCTTCCTCTACAGCATTCGCGAATCGCTGGTGTGTGTGCTCGGCAACCATGACCTGCACTTGTTGGCGGCCGGACGCAATATCGAACGCCTGAAGAAGGCCGACACCCTGCGCGAGATCATTGAAGCGCCCGATAGCGCTGAACTGCTCGAATGGCTGCGTCAGCAAAAACTCATGCACTACGACGAACAGCGCAACCTTGTACTGGTCCATGCCGGCATTCCACCGCAGTGGTCGCTGCGCAAGGCCTTGAAGTGTGCCGCCGAAGTCGAGGCTGCCTTGCGTGACGACAACCTGTTGCCGCCCTACCTCGATGGCATGTACGGCAACGATCCGGCGAAATGGGACAACGACCTCAAAGGCGTGACGCGCCTGCGGGTGATCACCAACTATTTCACCCGCATGCGTTTCTGCACCGCCGAAGGCAAACTCGACCTCAAGAGCAAGGAAGGCCTCGATACCGCACCACCTGGCTACAAACCCTGGTTCCAGCACAAGGAACGCAAGACCAAGAATCTGAAAATCATTTTCGGTCACTGGGCAGCGCTGGAAGGCAACGTCGAAGAGCCGGGTATTTCGGCGCTCGATACAGGCTGTGTCTGGGGCGGCGCCCTGACCCTGATGAACGTCGACAGCTTTGAGCGCCTGTCCTGCAAATGCGATGAACACGGTCATGCCGTACCGCCAGTCGCCTCATCCATTCCCCAAACATCGCCAGCCAGCGCCCCGCGCTAGACTGCCCATTCAGCCGAGCCACAGGAGCCCGCCATGAGCGAATTCAAACGTATTCCCCCGGAACAGGCCCAAGCCCTGCGCGAACAAGGCGCAGTGGTGGTCGACGTCCGCGACCCGGCCACTTTTGCCGCCCTGCACATCGCAGGCTCCAAGCATCTGGACAACCATTCCCTGCACGCTTTCATCCAGGGTGCCGACCTCGATGCACCGACCGTGGTGGTCTGCTATCACGGCAATTCCAGCCAGGGCGCGGCCGCTTACCTGGTCAGCCAGGGCTTCTCCGACGTCTACAGCATGGATGGCGGATTCGAGTTGTGGCGTACGACGTATCCTGCGGAAACGGCGCAAGGCACCACTGAATAATTTTTTTGTAACGTTGCAGGCCCCGGCTCCCGCGGGCTAGCGCGGTGGCAGACGAACGGTCTGCCACAACTAATTACGTATCTCGCCTTTACCTCCCGAATTCCCAACTATCCTTAAGCCCAGGCCATCCAAAACAGGGGAGAGCCGGTACACCGGCGCACGGGTCATCGGGAGTAGCTTTCGGAGTAGTCAGCTCCGGGAGAGTTCTGGGGGGTAAACAGCAATCGCCTGTTCGGTTGCTGCCAGCATCGACTGAGTGATCCGGCGTCGGCTCCACGTATCGAGCGAGGTGACGTCATGAGTATCTTTAGCCACTTCCAACAACGCTTCGAGTCCACACGCCAGGAAGAACTCTCTCTGCAAGAGTATCTTGAGCTGTGCAAACAGGACCGCAGCGCCTACGCCTCCGCCGCCGAGCGTCTATTGCTGGCCATCGGTGAACCGGAACTGCTCGACACCTCGACCAACTCGAGACTGTCGCGCATCTTCTCCAACAAGGTCATTCGCCGCTATCCGGCCTTTGAAGACTTCCACGGGATGGAAGAATGCATCGACCAGATCGTGTCGTATTTCCGCCATGCCGCTCAGGGCCTGGAAGAGAAGAAACAGATCCTGTACCTGCTCGGCCCTGTCGGTGGCGGTAAATCGTCCCTGGCCGAGAAGCTCAAGCAATTGATAGAAAAAGTGCCCTTCTATGCAATCAAGGGCTCGCCGGTTTTCGAGTCGCCCCTGGGTCTTTTCAACGCCACCGAAGATGGCGCGATCCTCGAGGAAGACTTTGGCATTCCACGGCGCTACCTCAACACCATCATGTCGCCATGGGCGACCAAACGCCTGGCCGAATTCGGTGGCGACATCAGTCAGTTCCGCGTGGTCAAACTCTACCCGTCGATCCTCAACCAGGTCGCTGTGGCCAAGACCGAACCTGGCGACGAAAACAACCAGGACATCTCGGCGCTGGTGGGCAAGGTCGATATCCGCAAACTGGAGGAGTTCCCGCAAAACGACGCCGACGCCTACAGCTACTCGGGCGCCCTGTGCCGGGCCAACCAGGGCCTGATGGAATTCGTCGAAATGTTCAAGGCACCGATCAAGGTGCTGCACCCACTGCTGACCGCCACCCAGGAAGGCAACTACAACAGTACCGAAGGCCTCGGCGCGATTCCGTTCACCGGGATCCTGCTGGCACACTCCAACGAATCGGAGTGGCACACCTTCCGCAACAACAAGAACAACGAAGCCTTCATCGACCGGATCTACATCGTCAAAGTCCCGTACTGCCTGCGGGTCAGCGACGAAGTGAAGATCTACGACAAGCTGCTGTTCAACAGTTCGCTGGCCAAGGCGCATTGCGCGCCGGACACCCTGAAGATGCTGGCCCAGTTCACCGTGCTCTCGCGCCTCAAGGAGCCGGAAAACTCAAACATCTACTCGAAGATGCGCGTGTACGACGGCGAGAACCTCAAGGACACCGATCCGAAAGCCAAGTCGATCCAGGAATACCGCGACAATGCGGGCGTCGACGAAGGCATGAACGGTCTGTCGACCCGCTTCGCGTTCAAGATCCTGTCGAAGGTGTTCAACTTCGACCCGCACGAAATTGCCGCCAACCCGGTGCACCTGCTCTACGTGCTGGAACAACAGATCGAGCAGGAACAGTTCCAGGCCGAGACCCGCGAACGCTATCTGCGCTTCCTCAAGGAGTACCTGGCACCGCGTTACATCGAATTCATCGGCAAGGAGATCCAGACCGCCTACCTCGAGTCCTACAGCGAGTACGGCCAGAACATCTTCGATCGTTATGTGCTGTACGCCGACTTCTGGATCCAGGACCAGGAATACCGCGACCCGGAAACCGGCGAGATCCTCAACCGCGTAGCGTTGAACGAAGAACTGGAGAAAATCGAAAAACCGGCCGGCATCAGCAATCCGAAGGATTTCCGCAACGAAATCGTCAACTTCGTACTGCGCGCCCGGGCCAACAACAACGGCAAGAACCCGACCTGGCTCAGCTACGAAAAACTGCGGGTGGTCATCGAGAAGAAAATGTTCTCCAACACCGAGGACCTGCTGCCGGTCATCAGCTTCAATGCCAAGGCCAGCAAAGAGGACCAACAGAAACACAACGACTTCGTCACACGGATGGTCGAGCGGGGCTACACCGACAAACAGGTACGACTGCTGTCCGAGTGGTACCTGCGGGTCAGAAAATCACAGTAACCCGCTGCCGGTCAGACCGGTTGTCGTCAGCCAGAGGCCTGTGTACGCGTTTTCTGTTACACAGACCTCTGGAAGGTGTTCGAAAGTCGGTAGCGAGGTACAGGCAGCATCCAAAAGCGCTTGGGGGAGCGTGAACATCCCTTGGCACCGGTCCGATGCTGCATAACCGCTCGCCCCTTTCAGGACAGCTTCTAAGGAGCAGTCATGAGCTATGTGATCGACCGACGTCTCAATGGCAAGAACAAGAGCACGGTGAACCGCCAGCGTTTTCTGCGGCGCTACCGTGATCACATCAAGAAGGCTGTCGAAGAGGCGGTCAGCCGGCGCTCCATTACCGATATGGAACACGGCGAACAAATCAGCATTCCCGGTCGCGACATCGACGAGCCGGTGCTTCATCACGGTCGCGGTGGCAAGCAGACGGTCGTGCACCCGGGCAACAAGGAATTCACCAGCGGCGAACATATCGCCCGGCCACCGGGAGGCGGTGGCGGCCGAGGCCCCGGCAAGGCGGGCAATTCCGGCGAGGGGATGGACGAATTCGTCTTCCAGATTACCCAGGAAGAGTTCCTCGAGTTCATGTTCGAGGACCTCGAACTGCCCAACCTGGTCAAACGCAACCTGACCGGCACCGACACCTTCAAGACCGTGCGCGCCGGGATCAGCAACGAGGGCAACCCGTCGCGGATCAACATCATCCGCACCCTGCGCTCAGCCCACGCCCGGCGAATCGCCCTGTCCGGCAGCAGCCGCGCAAAACTGCGTGAAGCCAAGGAAGAACTTCTGCGACTCAAGCAAGAAGAACCGGACAACTTCGGCGATATCCAGGAAATCGAAGCAGAAATCGAAAAACTCAGCGCGCGCATTCACCGTATACCGTTTCTCGACACCTTCGACCTCAAGTACAACCTGCTCATCAAACAGCCCAACCCCAGTTCCAAGGCCGTGATGTTCTGCCTGATGGACGTGTCCGGCTCGATGACCCAGGCGACCAAGGACATCGCCAAGCGCTTCTTCATCCTGCTGTACCTGTTTCTCAAACGTAACTACGACAAGATCGACGTCGTGTTCATCCGCCACCACACCAGCGCCCGCGAAGTGGATGAAGAGGAGTTTTTCTACTCCCGGGAAACCGGCGGCACCATCGTCTCCAGCGCCTTGAAACTGATGCAGGAGATCATGGCCGAGCGTTATCCGAGCAACGAGTGGAACATCTACGCAGCCCAGGCCTCAGACGGTGACAACTGGAACGACGACTCTCCGATCTGCCGCGACATCCTGATCAACCAGATCATGCCATTCGTGCAGTACTACACTTACGTTGAGATCACCCCGCGCGAACACCAGGCCCTGTGGTTCGAGTACGAGCGCATCGCCGAAGCCTTTTCCGATACATTTGCCCAGCAACAACTGGTCTCGGCCGGGGATATCTATCCGGTCTTCCGTGAACTCTTCCAGCGCAGGTTAGTGACATGACCGCCAAAGAGCAGAAACGCCAACCCATTTCCACCGGCTCCGAATGGACGTTCGAGCTGATCCAGGCCTACGACCGCGAAATCAGTCGTATTGCGGCCGGTTACGCACTCGATACGTATCCCAACCAGATCGAAGTGATCACCGCCGAACAGATGATGGACGCCTACGCCTCGGTCGGTATGCCGCTGGGTTATCACCACTGGTCCTATGGCAAGCACTTCCTCAGCACCGAAAAGTCCTACACCCGCGGCCAGATGGGGCTGGCGTACGAGATCGTGATCAACTCCGACCCATGCATCGCCTACCTGATGGAGGAAAACACCATCTGCATGCAGGCGCTGGTGGTGGCCCATGCCTGCTACGGGCACAACAGCTTTTTCAAAGGCAATTACCTGTTCCGCACCTGGACCGACGCCAGTTCGATCATCGATTACCTGGTGTTTGCCAAGCAGTACATCATGCAGTGCGAAGAACGCCACGGTATCGACGCGGTCGAGGATCTGCTCGACTCCTGCCATGCGCTGATGAACTATGGTGTCGACCGTTACAAACGCCCTTATCCGATCTCCGCGGAAGAAGAACGTCGCCGGCAAAAGGACCGGGAAGAACATTTACAGAAACAGATCAACGATCTGTGGCGCACCATTCCCAAGGGCGCGGACAAGTACAGCGACAAGGACAACGCACGCTTCCCCGCCGAACCCCAGGAAAACATCCTGTACTTCATCGAAAAACATGCACCGCTGCTGGAGCCATGGCAGCGGGAAATCGTGCGTATCGTGCGCAAGATCGCCCAGTATTTTTATCCACAGCGTCAGACCCAGGTCATGAACGAGGGTTGGGCCACGTTCTGGCACTACACACTGATGAACGACCTGTATGACGAAGGCCTGGTCACCGACGGCTTCATGATGGAGTTCCTGACGTCCCACACCAGCGTGGTGTTCCAGCCTGGCTTCGATAGCCCCTACTACAGTGGCATCAACCCTTACGCCCTGGGGTTTGCCATGTACCGCGACATCCGCCGCATGTGCGAAGAGCCTACGGAAGAAGATCGCCGCTGGTTCCCTGACATTGCCGGTACCGACTGGCTGGCAGCCATCAAGTTCGCCATGAGCAGTTTCAAGGATGAGAGCTTCATCCTGCAGTACTTGTCGCCCAAGGTGATCCGCGACCTGAAGCTGTTCAGCATTCTCGATGACGACCAGAAGGACGACCTGCTGGTGCCCGCCATTCACGACGAAGGTGGCTACCGCATCATCCGGGAAACCCTCGCGGCACAGTACAACCTGGGCAATCGCGAGCCAAACGTGCAGATCTACAGCATCGACCGTCGCGGTGACCGCTCCCTGACCCTGCGCCACCAGCAGCACGACCGCAAACCGCTGGGGGACTCGACCGAAGAAGTGCTCAAACACCTGCACCGCCTCTGGGGCTTCGACATTCACCTGGAAACCCTGCAAGGCGATCAGGTCATGAAAACCCACCATGTGCCGCCCAGAAGCGAGCACAGCGAAGGTGATTACGGCCGCCTGGACCTGGCCGTCATCCATCTTTGATCCGGTTTGTGCCTCCGAAAGCTCGATGCAACGGTTATCCTGTCGAGCTAACGGAGGTTTTTTATGCGTATTTATAAAGTCGGCGGTGCGGTACGTGATCGCCTGCTGGGCAAACCGGTTACCGATATCGACTGGGTTGTGGTCGGCGCTACCACCGAAGAAATGCTCGCCAAGGGCTTTCGCCCGGTGGGCGCGGACTTCCCGGTGTTCCTTCATCCCAAAAGCGGCGAGGAATACGCCCTCGCCCGCACCGAGCGCAAAAGCGGACGCGGTTACGGCGGGTTCACTTTTCACGCCAGCCCTGAAGTCACCCTCGAAGAAGACCTGATCCGCCGCGACCTGACCATCAATGCCATGGCCGAGGACGATCAGCAGAACCTGACCGACCCGTACCACGGCCAGCGTGATCTTGAAGCGCGCCTGCTTCGCCATGTTTCCCCGGCATTTGCCGAAGATCCACTCCGGGTCCTGCGTGTTGCCCGCTTCGCGGCGCGCTACGCGACGCTGGGTTTTACCGTTGCCCCGGAAACCCTGGCGCTGATGCACCAACTCAGCGAGTCAGGTGAACTTGAAGCACTGACCCCTGAGCGCAGCTGGAAGGAAATTTCCCGCGCCCTGATGGAAGATCAGCCACAGGTATTTGTTGAGGTTCTGCGCGCATGCGGCGCACTCAAGGTTCTGATGCCCGAGGTCGACGCGCTGTTTGGCGTACCGCAACCACCCGCCCATCACCCGGAAATCGATACAGGTGCACATACCCTGAGCGTGTTGCAGCAAGCCGCACTACACAAACAGCCACTCACCGTGCGCTGGGCGTGCCTGCTGCACGACCTGGGCAAGGGACTGACGCCAGAGGATGAATGGCCGCGACACATTGCCCACGAGTTCAAGGGCCTGAAGCTGATCAAGGCGGTCAATGAACGCTTCAAGGTGCCGAAGGACTGCCAGGAACTGGCGCTGCTGGTGGGCGAGTACCACACCCATGGGCATCGCGCCCTTGAGCTGAAGCCATCGACATTGCTGGAATTGTTGCAAAGCTTCGACATTTACCGTCGGCCACAGCGGTTTGAGGAGTTCATCGCCGCATGCGAGATGGACGCGCGTGGGCGCAAAGGGCTGGAAGAAAGAAGTTACCCACAGGCGGATTATTTGCGCGGCGCCGCAACTGCGGCTCGTAGCGTGGCGGTTCAGCCGTTGCTGGAGAAAGGTTTCAAGGGGCCGGAGCTGGGGGAGGAGATCAAGCGCGAGCGGCTCAAGGCGTTGAAGGCTTACAAAGAGGCGACGTCTGTCTGAAAAGCTTCGCGAGCAAGCCCGCTCCCACAGAAATTGCATCGTACCTGTGGGTGCGGGCTTGCTCGCGAAGGCGTCAGTAAGGTCACAACAAATCTGAAGGTGTCAGCTGTTCACCGTGCCATTCGAACGCTACTGGCGCCAACACCTGATCAATCTGCGCTTCAGCCCACAAAGTCGCAAAACTCTTGCCTGCGCCCGGGTGCACGCGATCCGGCGCTATCAACGACAACGGCCACAGAACGAACGCATTTTTCAGAATTTCTGCCCGCGGCAAGATCAAGCCATCGAAATTGCCCACCAGGTCACCGAACAACAATACGTCGATATCCAGCGGCAAACCTCGGCGATCCGGTGCGTAACGACCGTTATCCGCCTCAATGAACTTCAATCGACGATCAAGTTCCATCAGCGGCAGATCGGTATACGCCGACACCACGAAATTGAAGAACGGCCCGCTCTTGATGCCCACCGGCTGGCTTTCGAACACCGCCGAACAGCGGATATCGACAAGGAATGCCGCCAGAGCATCGAGCCCCGCCCGCAAATGGGTTTCACGCTCGATATTGCTACCGAGCCCGAGGTACACCTGAGTCAGCGACATCCGCGCTCGATCTCCACGCCAACACCGCCGGTGGCAGCCGGGACGGCCCCGGGCTTGGTCAGCTTAAGGCGCATCCAGGTGATCTTGAATTCGCTCATCAGCACTTCAACCAGGCGCTCGGCAAAGGTTTCCACCAACTGGAATTGCGCCTGCTCGGCAAACGCCTGGATGCGTGAGGAAACACTGGCGTAGTCGAGCGCCAGGGTCAGGTCATCACCGGCTGCGGCCGGGCGATTATCCCAGGCGAAGCTCAGGTCAAGACGCAAGCACTGTCGGATGCCTCGCTCCCAGTCGTAGGCACCAATCACCGTGTCGACTTCCAGGCCCTCGATAAACACTCTGTCCAAGCACTTCTCTCCGCTACACGACAAGGGCGCAATGCGCCGTTAGAATCAGGGCTTCCTCGCCCGGAATAGTTAGCATGTTTTGGTTATTGGCGATCCTCGCCTACCTGCTCGGCTCTCTGTCCTTTGCCATTTTGCTCAGCCGCATGACCGGTAACCCCGATCCGCGAATGAGTGGCTCGGGCAATGCCGGTGCCACCAACATGTTGCGCCTGGCCGGCAAGAAGCTCGCCATCCTGACCTTGCTCGGGGACCTTTGCAAAGGCCTGCTGCCGGTACTGATTGCGCGTCTTGCGGGTCTTTCGCAGCAGGAACAGGCCTGGATTGGCGTCTATGCCGTCATCGGCCATCTGTTTCCGTTGTACTTTCGCTTTCGCGGCGGCAAGGGCGTCGCCACCGCTGCCGGCATGTTGCTGGGACTGTACCCGCCCGCTGCCCTTCTGGCGGTCTGCACCTGGCTCTTGACGTTCTACCTGACCCGCACCAGCTCCCTGGCCGCCCTCATCGCCACACCGCTGACCTTGCCGTTGCTGGCCTGGCAAGAACCGGCCGCCCTGCTGCCCATGAGCACGCTCACCGGGCTGATCGTCTGGCGTCATCGCGGCAATCTACGCGACCTGTTTGCCGGGCGCGAACGGCATTTCTAGCCGCCGGACATGAGCACCGCTCATCACAATGCGGTCAACTGCTCCATCGGCCAACGCGCCTGCACGCTGATCGCCAGGCTTTCCTGCTGACCGGCCTGCAAGCGCTGGCAGCCGGCAAAGGCAATCATCGCGCCGTTATCGGTGCAGAACTGCGCACGGGCATAAAACACATCGCCCTTCATGTCGCCGAGCATTTTCTCCAGGGAAGTGCGCAACGCCTTGTTGGCACTGACGCCCCCTGCAATCACCAGGCGCTTCATGCCAGCGGCCTTCAGGGCACGCTTGCACTTGATGGTCAAAGTCTCCACCACGGCCTGCTGGAATGCCAGCGCGATGTCGCAACGGGCTTGCTCTCCGTCGTCCCCGGCGTTGACGCACTGTTGCCAGGTGTTCAGCGCAAAGGTTTTCAGGCCACTGAAGCTGAAATCCAGGCCCGGACGGTCGCACATCGGCCGCGGGAAGACGAAACGCCCTGCAACGCCTTGTTCTGCAAGGCGAGCGATCTCCGGTCCGCCCGGATAATTGAGCCCCATCATCTTGGCCGTCTTGTCGAAGGCCTCGCCGGCGGCGTCATCCAGGGTCTCGCCCAGAAGCGTGTACTGACCGATTCCGTCGACCTGAACCAGTTGCGTGTGACCACCCGACACCAACAAAGCGACGAACGGAAATTCCGGCGGTTGCGACTCCAGCATCGGCGCCAGCAAATGGCCTTCCATGTGATGCACGCCCAGGGCCGGAATGCCCCAGGCAAAGGCCAGCGCCTGAGCACAGGAAGCCCCTACCAGCAAGGCACCCACCAGGCCAGGACCCGCGGTGTAGGCGATCGCATCGATCTCGGTCGGCACGCAGTCGGCCTCGGCCAACACCTGACGAATCAAGGGCAGCATGCGTTTGACGTGATCGCGTGAAGCCAGCTCCGGCACCACGCCACCATAGGCGCGGTGCAGGTCGATCTGACTGAACAACGCGTCGGCCAGCAGGCCGCGTTCACTGTCATATAATGCGACACCAGTTTCGTCGCAGGAGGTTTCTAATCCCAGTACTAGCATGGGTTTGCGCCTTGTTTAGGCTGAATTCGAAGGCGCGCATAATAGTCGTCGCGTGATGCCCCGACCAGCGGTTTTCGATCAGAGGCTTTGCATTCCGAGCGATGAGGGGTTAACATCCGCAACCCTTAAAAACCGACGTCTTCAAGTGCTCTTTTGCCGCGAGGATGTTGACCCCGGTAATGAATGAAGGTAGCTCTGGATGCCAGCCGTCAAAGTAAAAGAGAACGAACCCTTCGACGTAGCTCTGCGTCGTTTCAAGCGCTCCTGCGAAAAAGCCGGTGTACTGGCTGAAGTTCGTAGCCGCGAATTTTACGAGAAGCCAACTTCTGAGCGTAAGCGCAAAGCAGCAGCCGCTGTTAAGCGTCACGCCAAGAAAGTTCAGCGCGAACAGCGCCGCGCCGTTCGTCTGTACTAATACACAGACGATCGTAGCAAGCTTCTGCCAAGCCCGGCCCTCAGCCGGGCTTATGGCATTTGCGTAAAACGCTTGATGCTTCAATGTCAAAGCCGCAGACGCGACCGAGACAAATCTGCTTCACCGCGTCAGACCTGGCTCTTTTGCCAGCGGTGCACGTCTTTTCTGACGAGCCTTTCAAGGCTACTGACGAGCACACCCACTGATTCCTCTCACGACGATCAGCCCAAGGCACCTGCTTGCGTGCCAGATGATGAGCTATCCGGGGCCTATGATTGGCCACAGCGGATTCAGCGCAACACATTCAAACAGTCGAATACTGATTGGCATTAACGTCAGTGGATTTTCGGCAGATACACTTCCCGACAGCGATTACGCAGACGACACTGGTCGAGCCGCACACTTTGCGCGCCTCAAACAATGACCGCGTTCGGTCGCCGTACGTTTCGGGTTCCTTTTCAGCGCAGATGACGAGAACGCCATGGCCGGGCTAATTCCCCAGAGCTTCATTGACGACCTTCTGAACCGCACCGACATCGTCGATGTGGTCAGCTCGCGCCTGCAATTGAAAAAGGCCGGCAAAAATCACACTGCCTGCTGCCCATTCCACAAGGAAAAGACTCCGTCGTTCAGCGTCAGCCCCGACAAGCAGTTCTATTACTGCTTCGGCTGCGGCGCCGGCGGCAACGCCCTCGGCTTCATCATGGACCACGACAACCTGGATTTCGTCCAGGCTGTCGAAGAACTGGCCAAAGCCGCCGGCATGGAAATCCCCCGCGAAGAAAGCGGCCGGCCGCACAAACCGCGACAGCCGACCGATTCGCCGCTGTATCCGCTACTGAGCGCCGCTGCCGACTTTTATCGCCAGGCCCTCAAAAGCCACCCATCGCGCAAGGCTGCCGTGGAATACCTGAAAGGTCGCGGGCTGACCGGCGAAATCGCCCGGGACTTCGGCCTGGGCTTTGCTCCGCCTGGCTGGGACAACCTGTTCAAGCATTTGAGCAGCGATACCCTGCAACAAAAAGCCATGATCGATGCCGGCCTGCTGATCGAAAACGCCGAAAGCGGTAAACGCTACGACCGCTTCCGCGACCGCGTGATGTTTCCGATCCGCGACAGTCGCGGGCGCGTCATCGCCTTCGGCGGCCGGGTATTGGGCGACGACAAGCCGAAATACCTGAACTCCCCGGAAACCCCGGTTTTCCATAAAGGCCAGGAACTCTACGGCCTGTATGAAGCGCGCAAGACCAACCGCAACCTCGACGAGATCATCGTCGTCGAGGGCTACATGGACGTCATTGCCCTGGCCCAGCAAGGCCTGCGCAATGCCGTCGCGACCCTGGGCACCGCCACCAGCGAGGAACACCTCAAGCGGCTGTTTCGCGTCGTGCCCAGCGTGCTGTTCTGCTTCGACGGCGACCAGGCCGGCCGCAATGCGGCATGGCGGGCGCTGGAGGCGACACTTTCGAGCCTGCAGGACGGTCGTCGCGCACGCTTTTTGTTCCTGCCCGAAGGCGAGGACCCGGACACTCTGGTCCGCTCCGAAGGCACCGACGCCTTTCGCGCACGGATCAACCAGCACGCGCAGCCACTGGCCGATTACTTCTTCCAGCAACTGACGGAAGAAGCCGACCCGCGCTCGCTTGAGGGCAAGGCCCATATGGCCACCCTCGCCGCGCCGTTGATCGACAAAGTCCCGGGGGCCAACCTGCGCACCCTGATGCGTCAGCGCCTGAGCGAAATCACCGGCCTGAGCGGTGAAGCGGTGAGTCAGCTGGCACAAAGCGCCCCGCAAGAAGCACCGCCGGCCTACGACCCGGGCATCGATTACGACGCGATGCCCGATTACAGCGACTATCATCAGCCGCAGGCACAGGAAATGTATGTGCCACAGCAGGAATGGACGCCGAAGAAACCCGGTGCAGGAGGCAAGAAATGGGACAAGAAACCGTGGGACAAGAATGGCAAACGGGGCGGTGATCGTGATCAACCCCGCGCGCCACGGGTGCCCGCCGCCGTAGAACCGCCAACCCTCGCCGCCTTGCGCACGTTGCTGCATCACCCGCAACTGGCCGAAAAAGTCGAGGATGCCGGGCACTTCGCCGCCGAGGATCACACCAACACGCAATTGCTGGTGGCGCTGCTCGAAGCTGTACAGAAGAATCCCAAGCTAAACTCAATTCAACTGATTGCGCGTTGGCACGGCACAGAACAAGGCCGCTTGCTCAAGGCCTTGGCGGAAAAGGAATGGCTGATTGATGGAGATAACCTTGAACAACAGTTTTTCGACACCATTACTAGCTTGTCAGCCCGCCAACGCGAGCGAAACCTGGAACAACTTCTGCGAAAAGCGCGTCAAAGCGAATTGACCAGCGAAGAGAAAAATCAACTGCGCGACCTCTTGAGTCGCAATGTTTCCGCATCAAACCCGACCTCAACTGGCGCGTGAGGTCATAGCTCAGGTATAATCCTCGGCTTGTTTTTTGCCCGCCAAGACCTTCAGTGGATAGGGTGTTATGTCCGGAAAAGCGCAACAGCAGTCTCGTATCAAAGAGTTGATCACACTTGGTCGTGAGCAGGGCTACCTGACTTACGCGGAGGTCAACGACCACCTGCCGGAGGATATTTCAGATCCGGAACAGGTGGAAGACATCATCCGCATGATCAATGACATGGGGATCAACGTATTCGAGGTTGCGCCAGATAAGGATTCCCTTATGCTGGCCGACGCCGATACCGACGAAGCCGCAGCCGAAGAGGCCGCTGCAGCGTTGGCTGCGGTCGAGACCGACATTGGTCGCACTACCGACCCGGTGCGCATGTACATGCGCGAAATGGGTACGGTGGAGCTCCTCACGCGTGAAGGCGAAATCGAAATCGCCAAGCGTATTGAAGAGGGCATCCGTGAGGTGATGAGCGCAATCGCGCACTTCCCTGGCACGGTTGATCATATTCTCTCCGAGTACACCCGCGTCACCACCGAAGGTGGTCGCCTGTCCGACGTTCTGAGCGGTTATATCGACCCGGACGACGGCATTGCGCCGCCTGCGGCAGAAGTGCCGCCGCCGATTGACGCGAAAGCCGTCAAGGCGGATGACGATTCCGACGACGAAGAGGGTGAAGCCTCCGATGACGAGGAAGAAGCCGAAAGCGGTCCGGATCCGATCATCGCTGCACAGCGTTTTGGCGCCGTGGCCGATCAGATGGAAATCACCCGCAAGGCGCTGAAAAAGCACGGTCGCAACAACAAGGCAGCGATTGCCGAGCTGTTGGCCCTGGCCGAGCTGTTCATGCCGATCAAACTGGTGCCGAAGCAATTCGAAGGCCTGGTCGAGCGTGTTCGCAGTGCCCTGGATCGCCTGCGTCAGCAAGAGCGCGCAATCATGCAGCTCTGCGTTCGTGATGCGCGCATGCCGCGTGCCGACTTCCTGCGCCAGTTCCCGGGCAACGAAGTCGACGAAAGCTGGAGTGATGCCCTGGCCAAAGGCAAAGGCAAATACGCTGAAGCCATTGGTCGTCTGCAGCCGGACATCATCCGTTGCCAGCAGAAGCTGACCGCGCTGGAAACCGAAACCGGTTTGACAATCGCCGAGATCAAGGACATCAACCGTCGCATGTCGATCGGTGAGGCCAAGGCCCGCCGCGCGAAGAAAGAGATGGTTGAAGCCAACTTGCGTCTGGTGATCTCCATCGCCAAGAAGTACACCAACCGTGGCCTGCAATTCCTCGATCTGATCCAGGAAGGCAACATCGGCTTGATGAAAGCGGTAGACAAGTTCGAATACCGTCGCGGCTACAAATTCTCGACTTATGCCACCTGGTGGATCCGTCAGGCGATCACTCGCTCGATCGCCGACCAGGCCCGCACCATCCGTATTCCGGTGCACATGATCGAGACGATCAACAAGCTCAACCGCATTTCCCGCCAGATGTTGCAGGAAATGGGTCGCGAACCGACCCCGGAAGAGCTGGGCGAACGCATGGAAATGCCTGAGGACAAGATCCGCAAGGTATTGAAGATCGCTAAAGAGCCGATCTCCATGGAAACCCCGATCGGTGATGACGAAGACTCCCATCTGGGTGACTTCATCGAAGACTCGACCATGCAGTCGCCAATCGATGTTGCAACCGTTGAGAGCCTTAAAGAAGCGACTCGCGAAGTACTGTCCGGCCTCACTGCCCGTGAAGCCAAGGTATTGCGCATGCGTTTCGGTATCGACATGAATACCGACCACACCCTTGAGGAGGTTGGTAAGCAGTTCGACGTGACCCGTGAGCGGATTCGTCAGATCGAAGCCAAGGCGCTGCGCAAGCTGCGCCACCCGACGAGAAGCGAGCATCTGCGCTCCTTCCTCGACGAGTGATCACAGAACCCCCGGCCCAGGCCGGGGGTTTTGCTTTGTACAGATTAAATCCCCCTGCTTCCCCCCTCCGCCCTGTAGCCGTCTACACTCGAAACATTCCCCCGAGCCATAACGAGACCGTTATGCCCAGACTGCCGACCGTGCTTTTTTTGCTGTCGCTGATGACCTGGACCGCAACGGCTGGCGCGCTGACTCTCACTGACGAAGAACGTAGCTGGCTGGCGGCTCACCCGGAATTGCGTCTGGGTGTCGATGCGTCATGGCCGCCCTTCGAGTTTCGTGACGATGAGGGCCGCTACCAGGGCCTTGCCGCGGATTACATTGAGGTCATCCGCAAAAGGCTGGCAACCCGGCTCACGCCGATCGAGCCGGTGAGCTGGACCGCCGTCCTGGAACAGGCCAAGAAGGGCAAGCTGGACCTGCTGCCGGGCATCATGTCGACCCCGGAACGCCAGAATTACCTGTCGTTCACCCGCCCCTATCTGGATTTTCCGATTGTCATCCTGGCCCATGTCGGGGGTCCTCAGCCACATAACCTGAAAGACCTGTACGGCCTGAAAATCGCCGTGGTGGAAAACTACGCCCCCCACGAACTGCTGCGCACCCACCATCCTGACTTGAACCTTGTGGCAATGCCCAACGTCAGTTCGGCGCTGCAGGCGCTGGCCATCGACGAAGTAGACGCAGTGGTAGGCGATCTGGCTTCCAGCGTCTGGAGCCTGCGCCAACTCAAGCTCGATGGGTTGTATGTCAGCGGTGAAACGCCCTATCGCTATCAACTGGCCATGGGTGTACCCCGCAACAACAAGATGCTGGTCGGCATTCTCGATAAAGTCCTGGCGGACATGAGCCCGGCTGAAATCAGCGCCATTCAGGAGCATTGGGTCGGTAACGTCCTCGATCATCGAACTTTCTGGAGTGACTTGCTGGTGTACGGCCTGCCCGGATTGCTGCTGCTGACTACTGTGCTGGCGGTGGTTATCCGCATCAACCGCCGCTTGAGCTCGGAAATCGCCCGCCGGGTCGACCTTGAACAGGAACTGCGCAGCAGCGAATACCACTACCGCGGCCTGGTGGAGAGCCTGTCGGCAATCGCCTGGGAAGCAAAAGTCACGGACTTCACCTACAGCTATGTATCGCCCCACGCCGAAGACCTTCTCGGTTATCCCCTGTCCCATTGGCTGATTCCAGGCTTCTGGCGCAACATCATTCACCCCGCCGACCTGACCCGAGCCCAGACCTTCTGCGATCACGAAGTACTGGCCGGGCGCGATCACCGCCTCGATTACCGGGTGATTACCGCCGACGGCCGCTGCCTGTGGGTGCGAGATATCGTCAGCCTGATCGAGCACGGGCATGAGCCGGTGCTGCGCGGCTTGATGATCGATATCACCGACGCCAAGCGCACTGAAGAAGCACTGCGCCTGTCGGAACAGAAATTTGCCTCCGTGTTCCAGCAATGCCCGGACATTCTGGTGATCGCGCGCCTGAGCGACGGTTGCCTGCTGGAGGTCAACGAAGCATTCGAGGAGCAAATCGGCCTCAAGGCCGAGGACGTCATTGGCCAGACCGCCACCAACCTGAACATCTGGGGGATTCCCGGTGTCGGGCCGGGCCTGCTGCAACGCTTGCAGGCCGGCAGCATCCGCAACCTGGAAATGCCCTTTCGCCGCAGCAACGGCCAGGTGTTTACCGGCCTGATCTCCGCCGAACCGTTCGACCTCGACATGACACCGGCGCTGGTGGTCGTGGTGCGGGACATCACCCAACTCAAGGAAACCCAGCAACAGCTGCAAACATCCGAAGAAAAGTTCGCCAAGGCCTTCCACGCCTCCCCCGACGGTTTGCTGCTGTCACGGCAAAGCGATGGCTTGCTGTTGGAGGTCAACGACGGTTTTAGCCGCATCACCGGGTTCAACAGCGCCATGTCGGTGGATCGTTCGGCGCTGGACCTGGGGATCTGGGTCAACCTCAATGAACGCAAGCAAATGCTCGATCTGCTGCGCCGCGATGGTTTTGTCCGCGACTTCAGCTGCCATATCCGCCGCAGCGACGGGCAGATCCGACTCTGTGAAGTATCCAGCCGACCACTGCCGATTGGCGATGACGACTGCATGCTGACCATCGCCCGGGACATCACCGAGCGGCACCTGATGCAGGAAAAACTGCAACAGGCCGCCACCGTGTTCGAAAGCACCGCCGAAGGCGTATTGATCACCGACACCCAACAGCACATCAGCGCGGTCAACCGTGCTTTCACCGAAATCACCGGTTACAGCGAAAGCGAAGCCCTGGGCCACACGCCACGCCTGCTCGCCTCGGGCCTGCATGACAGCGCGTTCTACGCGGCCATGTGGCATCAATTGACCGCCGAAGGCCACTGGCAAGGCGAGATTTCCAACCGACGCAAGAATGGCGAGCTGTATCCAAGCTGGCTGACCATCAGTGCCGTGCGCAACCGGGAGAACTTCATCACCCACTTTGTCGCGGTGTTCGCCGACATTTCCAGCCTCAAGCACGCCCAGGCCAAACTCGACTACCAGGCACACCACGACCCGCTGACCGGCCTGCCGAACCGTACGCTGTTTGAAAGCCGCCTGCTGACGGCGCTCAACAGCCAGCAGGAAAACGGCGGCCAGGGCGCGGTGCTGTTCCTCGACCTCGACCGCTTCAAACATATCAACGACAGCCTCGGCCACCCGGTCGGCGACCTGCTGCTCAAGGGCATTGCCGTGCGCCTCAAGGAGCAGTTGCGTGACATCGATACCGTGGCGCGCCTGGGGGGTGACGAATTCATTATCCTGCTGCCGGGCCTGCAACAATCCAGCGATGCCGACCACATCGCCACCAAACTTCTCAACTGTTTCGCCGCGCCGTTCCAGGCCGGTGAACACGAGTTCTTCATCAGCGCCAGCATCGGCACCAGCCTCTATCCGAAGGATGGCTGCGACGTTGCCACACTGATCAAGAACGCCGACGCCGCGATGTACCGCTCCAAGGCCAAGGGCCGCAACCGTGTCGAAAGCTACACCCGCGACCTAACCGCCCAGGCCAGCGAACGCGTGGCGCTGGAACACGAACTGCGCCGTGCCATCGAGCGCAACGAGTTGCGCCTGTGCTACCAACCGAAAATCAGCCTCGAAGACTACAGCCTGGTCGGCGCCGAAGCCCTGATCCGCTGGCACCATCCGACCTTTGGCGACGTGCCGCGGGAACACTTCATCCCGCTGGCCGAAGAAAACGGCATGATCCTGCAAATCGGCGACTGGGTCCTGGAAACCGCCTGCCGGCAGATGGCCGAATGGCACCGGCTGTACGAAAATCCCGGCCCGCTGTCGGTCAACCTGGCCGGCGCCCAACTGCGCCAACCCAACCTGCTGGGCCGCATCGAACAGTTGCTCAAGGACAACGGTCTCAACCCCGGTTTCCTGCAACTGGAAATCACCGAAAACTTCATCATGAGCCAGGCAGAGGAAGCGCTGGCGGTATTGCATCAACTCAAACAACTGGGCGTGCAACTGGCCATCGATGACTTCGGCACCGGCTACTCGTCCTTGAGTTACCTCAAGCGCCTGCCGCTGGACATCCTCAAGATCGACCAGTCCTTCGTCCGCGGCCTGCCGGACGATCCCCACGACGCGGCGATCGTCCGCGCCATCATCGCCCTCGGACGCAGCATGCAGTTCACCGTGATTGCCGAAGGAGTCGAGACCCACGCGCAACAGCAATTCCTCGCCGCCGAAGGCTGTGAACAAATCCAGGGCTACATCGTCAGCCTGCCCCTACCCCCCGACGAATTTGCCGCAACGTTTCTTCGTACAGCAGTAAAGGCTTTTTCGGATAGCACAGTCGCAAAACCGTCGCTATAATCCGCGACCTACTGAGGGCCTATAGCTCAGTTGGTTAGAGCAGAGGACTCATAATCCTTTGGTCCACGGTTCAAGTCCGTGTGGGCCCACCATACAAATCAAGGCCTGCAGCCCCCGCTGCAGTTTTTGACGCCATAATCAGATGTTCCCGAGGTACAGTTTCGGTACAGTCCGTATCGACCGTCCTCGGAGAAACGTATGGCAACCCTCGTAAAAACCCCCTCTGGCACATGGAAGGCTGTCATTCGCAAGAATGGTTGGCCAACAACATCCAAAACCTTCCGTACCAAGCGTGATGCTGAAGATTGGTCGCGCCGAACCGAAGACGAAATGGTTAGAGGCGTGTATATCCAGCGCAGCGGCTCCGAGCGTATGACGCTTGAGGCAGCACTCAAACGCTATCTGAGCGACATCACGCCCACCAAAAAACTCACAACCCAACGCGGTGAGATTTCTAAAGCCAAGAAAATCACCGAGCATCTTGGCAAATACTCTCTTGCCGCCCTCTCCGCTGAAATCATCGCGGGGTATCGCGACAAGAGACTGAACGAGCCCGGCCGTGATGGAAACATCAGCAACAACACTGTGCGCCTCGAACTGGCTCTGCTGAGCCACCTTTACACCGTTGCCATTCAGGAATGGGGTTTGGGACTGACATTCAATCCAGTGCTGAACATTCGCAAGCCAAGTCCTGGCGACGGTCGCGACCGCCGGCTATCAACGGATGAAGAGCGCCGCTTGGTTTCAGCAGTCAATGCACACAGCAATCCAATGCTGGGGTGGATTGTTCGCATCGCCTTAGAAACTGGTATGCGCTCATCTGAAATAACATCCCTACGCCTACCGCAGGTTGATCTAGCCAAACGCGTCATACGCCTTGCGGATACGAAGAATGATTCTGCTCGAACTGTTCCACTGAATAAGCGAGCTACCGAAGTCTTTCAATCTGCGTTGAAACATCCAGCACGACCTATCGACTGCCATTTAGTGTTCTTTGGAGAGCCCGGGAAAGACGGCAGGCGTAGGCCATATGCCTTTACAAAGGTTTGGGGCGTTCTAAAGAAAAAATTGGGAATGCCCGACCTACGCTTTCACGATCTTCGCCATGAAGCTGTCAGTCGGTTGGTGGAAGGAGGTCTTTCCGACCAGGAGGTCTCCGCGATTAGCGGTCATAAATCCATGCAAATGCTCCGACGCTATACCCACCTGCGTGCCGAAGATCTAGTATCAAAACTTGACCAGATCAAGCGAAACAACAGTTAAATGGGGCTACAAAGGCTATAAAAGTTTCTGCATGCGAAAACATTTATAGCCTTAGCTATATCCTCCAAAACACATCAAATCTCCCGCTCCATAAAACGTCATTCATCGCATACCTAACGTTTGCTCCACGTTGGTCCGGTCAGAATCCGATTTTCGATCGGCCCAGAAAAATGATAGCTGCACGCCCCTCAAGAACGGGGTGGAGCAGGTGCGGAGAGGATTCAAAAATGCCAAATGCTCAAAAGAGGTCACTCACTACCCACTATTAGGGTATTCGAAACCAAAAAGGCATTTGTACGATGCAAGACAAGATTGAAAAGCAGAAACAAATTGAGCAGCAGTTGCTCGATCTCTATGGCCCGGTTCTCACGAAAGAACATTTGGCTAAAGTTCTTCATAGAAGCCCTGATGGCCTGTCCTACACCCTTGCACGAAAAAGTGAATTCTCGGATAGCGTAAATTCGGGAAAACTGAAATTGGGGCGGCGTATCTACTTTCGAGCCAGCGACATTGCCGCTCTACTCGTCAGCGGTGGAAGCGATGACTGACAAAGACTCTCTGAAGGCCGATCTTTGGTGGTGCCATATTTTTAGGAGCATCGTCACCAGTGGCGATCTGCAAGTGCTTAGCGGTACAGCTATTAAAATTTATGTCGCACTCAAAGTCAGAGCGAATCTTCATTCCGGCGAGGCTGATGTCGGGCAGGACCGCATTGCAAAGGAGTGCGGCTTATCGGTCAGCAGTGTAAAACGTGGCCTGGCCGAGCTGAGAAAAATGGGGTACGTCGTTAGTGAGGAACAGCCAGGACGCGCATGTACGTACTGGCTGTTCGAACGATTCCCGGTAAGCAGGATGAATGGTGAGGTAGTAGCCACCGCAACATTTCCTTACGCAGGGAGAAAGGTGAATGAGCGCCAAGACGAGATCAAGAAAATGCTGGAAAAAGGAGGATTAGCTAACTCGTCACCCACTATAAAATTAGATATCAAGATTACAAATCAATTAGTTTTTACAGGAAACAACATCACTATTAATGGCAATGTAATTAATGGTTCACCGCCAAGCGCGGAGCTTCCCGCACGAATTGGCAAAACCCTAGAGAAGCATTTAATTCGGTCAGGCAATATAAAGAAAGAGGATGTAGTTTTCCACAGGCAGCACGCTGATGAGCTAGCTGATGAGTGAGCTAGGTCATAGGTGGTCTAGGAGATGGTTCATGTGTGAGCTCCTCGCCTAGGTCACCTGTGAGCTACATAAAGAGAGAACAAAAGAGAGAAAGATTTCTCAGCAAGAAGGAAAATAAAAATTAGGCTTAGCGTAGGTAGGTGTCCGTGATTTCGGGGCGGAAGTGCCCAAGCTCCTGAGACACGATCTTTTTCGCTCGGTCGATATTACCAAGACGCGCTTGGGCTTCCAGGTAGCGGTCCTGCGCATACTTGTGTCGAATACCATGCGCCCCGTTACTGAAACCTAGAGCCCTATAGCTGGCTTCGCTGAAGCTCTGAGACCAGGACTGACCACCAGCAATATCGTAATAACTATTGTAGTGAATCCGCCGATCGATCCGATCGACCGGTTCCGACAAGCGCTTAGCCTCAAGGCGCTGGGCAAGATGGTGCGGAACGCTAACCTCGCGAATCAGTCCGCCTTTTCCGACGACCGTGTATCGAACGCCGTCGCGAAATTTTTGCGGATCTGAAGGACGGTCACTCATAGGTCTCTCTTTCGCAGGCAGCAGTGTGAGCAGCTCGTGAGCCCGAAGGCCCGCAGCGGTTGCCAGCTCGGTTGATAAAGCATTGCGCTCGCTTTGACAGCTCATGATCCTCTTTACCTGGTCGGTGGTGTAGTTGCGACTGGTTAGCAGTTGTTGTTTATCTGCGTGTATTACAGGCAAGCGTTGCTTTTCACTGAGCCTTCCATTTTGTCGGAGTACCGCTTGAAGTGCTTGTCGATCACGATCTAGTGTTTTTTGCCCTACGACCTTGGCACGTTCATATAGATAAAACTTCGCAGCTTTTGGCGTCAGTTCGAACAAAGCACCTCGGCCCGACGTTTGAAGCCATGCAGCAGCAAGCCGAAGACTGCTTTCATAGCTGAGGGATGTTCCTAATCCGGCTATTCGGTTGGAGTTGAACATCGCTTTGCTTAACTCCCTGGCTTGGGTTTCGGGTTTTGCAAAGGTTCTGCTCGTTTTCTGTAAATTCGATAGTTTTCCTTTCATCGATCAGCCTTAATGCGCGATACACAGAATTTATCGAAGTTTCAATATTTTGCGATTTAAGTTTATCCAGTATATTTTTCGGGCTAAATTCGAGCCGATATCGATAATACTCGATAAGGCCAAGGTACTTATTTAGGTGACGTTTATATTTTTTGTGTTGCAGGCCCGCGTCTATTTTGTCGCGGTAGTATCTATATTGAGCGTCTTGAGCCGGGCGATAATTCATCGTTCGCTGCTTTAGGGAACGATGTATTGATCTTGATATCGCTGACTGACAGACGGAAATATTGCTTTCTTCTTTTAGCCAAAGCTGAATCATGGCCAGTGTGTAATGCTGCAGATGTCGAGATAGAATCTCATCTTTATACGTTGATAATTTGTCGTTCATGATTATGGCTTTACTGTAAGATACAGCCACTACTACAGCATGGCGGAAATTCAGCTGCAAACCAAAAGGTGCGCTCGAAATTCTCTATGCTTTGTAGTTCCGACATTCGATGAATGCCTAGCCCCGTTTTTCAGTCGGACTTATCAGTTAACAGCTGACGAATTTTCGTCAACGCAACGATGCGCTCGAAAGCACTCTCTCTGTTTGCTTCTCACTACCAAACTCGAGCTTACCAAGGTTAACGCGCCCTGATTAGAACTCAACTTATTGCCAAGCTTAGGCAGTGGTTTTTTACCTCATATCATCAGATGAAGCGGTCTGATAGTCAGGCCATTACAACAACCCTGATAGGTGACCAACCAATCGAGGCGTTGCTACTGACTACGTTGGAGAAATGCACCAACGTAGTCAGTCGCGCAGCGAGGAGAGCCAGAAGTGTCTGTGCTCACGCCTCGCACCTTCCCAGCTGGAGCATGCGAAATAGCGCTACGCTCGTAAGCCCAACATCATGAAAGGCATGATGCTGTTAGGGTTGAGTTCGTGGGTGAACTCAGTGGTGCAGACCGATAATGAATCTGCCATCCCTAGTAGGTCAACGGCATACGCGACGTGTCACATCGATTTTGCTTTTGACAACGGAGCGCGGCTCTGTACGGGTGTTTGAGCGAAGCGAGACACCCTGACAGAGCCGCGTGGGAACCACGCTGCAACGCGTAGAGCGTTGCTCCGATCAGCTCAAGCGTCCAATTCAGAACCTCAGATTGGAATCGAATTCAATTCCAATCTGAGGGAATACGAAAGGGCTTCTGGCACGCATCAACGTCCCTGAACATTCGGTCTCCAACTAAAGGAGACCGCGGATGAGCCTGACATTTGATGATGATTTGACAGCGGATTGGTCCGCGACCTGGGACAACCCCATCGACTTACGATGGATGTTCGACAGCCTAGCCCTCTGGCCAGGTCTGTGCTGGGTGATGCGCGGCGATCCAAATTATCGGCATGCCCAACTGAGCGGGGTACCAGCGTTTAATTGGGAAGAGTCAACGGCAATTGAGGTCCGGTTGGTAGAAACACCCCACCTGGATGCGGTTACGTTTTTTCTGGTTTTAAGCGAACTGAATAAACGCAATCACATGGATGCCCGTCTGGAGGAGCTTCATTTATGCAGGTACCAAAAACTGGTTGACCAATTGCCGGTGATCAATGTGCCGTATATCGGGAGGGCTTAATAATGACCGCCGACCGAATTCGATTTGTATGGTTGACTTCCGTACTTCTAACTATCCCCCCCATAGCATCCGTTTCGATTTGGCCAGGGTTTCTGACTGCACAACTGGTATGGGGTGCCCTTGCCTTATTCTCGACTGCAATCGCTATCCGGAGTTTATTGAGGCGGCAAGAACGGCGATTGGCTAGAGAGTTGTTCTGTGTACTGGTTGGCCTTGGCATCGGTCTTATCGCATCGCAGATTTTCCCAACCACGTAGGAGCGCTCCAACTCCCAGGATCGTTCTATGAACTTTAACCAAGCGTCGAATAAAATTTGCTGAAGTCTAATTAGATAAATTAACGGAAACCCTCATGAATAAAATAGTTTACGTAAAAGCTTATTTTCGACCTATGGGTGAAGAGGTAGAAATTGAAGTACCTACAGGACAATTTGAAAAAGGATTTTTTGGCAATGAAAAGGAAATAAAAACCAAAGCCGCCGAATGGAAACAGACTGGCTGGTCAGATGCACAAATTGATGGTGAACTTTTGACTGACAACATCAATGAGGCGGTGATTTTACTCAATCAAGAGGGTTACGAAGTCCAATCCATTCTTCCCATCATTTCAGGGGCTTATGCATTTAAGTATGACTATAAATCAGCGCACAACTCAGGAGGCATATTCGAAGGTGGAGGATGGGGATATGGATACGGCTATGGTTATAGCTTTACCGAGGGTGTAACCATTGTTGCGCGAAAAACAAAGTTCTAAAGATTGGTACCGACTATCTACAGTTCTGATGGCCATCGAACTTTAGGAGGATATATTCCTTAGTAAGATGTCAGTGCGGTGATTGTGCTGACTGTGATGAGTTGAGAAGGATGGAGGATCGGCTCCATCCCACAACCGTCAAACCACGTCATCGCTCGCCTGCGGCTACCGCACTGGACGCTTCGGGATATCAATTTTCCTATTTCTATAATGGAGACTCAGGCGTCCATCGTAAGGTGTTAAGTCAACGCCACATGCCCATCCGAAGCTATCAATAACAATTTGGATCGTTCCTCATTCGCAAAAAATGGCGAGTCGCCATTATGCTATCTATAGCTGGTCGTCGTACGCTAGACTGGACTGAGTCTAGAATTAGCGGACTTACTTCCCTTAGGAAAAGGTTGGCAGTTCGAACCTAGCTTGGAAATCATAAAAATCAATGACTTACCAGTTTTTGCCTCACAGAATCTTTTGTGGGTGCGAAGTGGGTGCAAATGGATGTATGCCCCTCGCTACTAGGCCCGAACCTCGCTCAGGCCGCTTGTAAGGGCTACCCTCTATTTGACATCCGCCATCAATTTCGTTCGCAGGGTGTGAATATGAGTCGTGTTTCAAAGCGTATCTACTGTTTCAGGGTGAAGAATCTGGCCGGCGGCCTTGTAGACTTCAGTGAAGCCTTGATCGACATTTCAGACGCTCTCAGTATTGGCCAGAGCGAAATTCAGCTTTTCGAAGACGTGGTGCGTATCCAGCGGTTTAAAGATTCCCCCGTGGGAAGACTCTATCACTTTTCGCGTTACGCTCCAGGAACGCAGAGCTCTACGCTAACTCCCAAAGCGGCTGGCAAGCTCGACACAGAAGGGAGTCTCGGGGCGCCAGCAGGGAAGGAGTTCAAGACTGGCGAATGTTATGTCTTGATCAACAAACATAATGTTCTGTTCTGTGGACATGGGCTGACGCATCAAAAATGTGCGGGCTACGTTTTTATGCTAATCAAGGCCCAAAAATACGACCTTGAACCTATAAAATTTCATCCCTCTAGCAATATAGACAAAGTCGCGATTCTAAACGCGCAGGGTGCGAAATCTATCCGTTTGAACGTCAATGCCTACAAATTGAGTCTGCCGAAGGAAAATAGAGGATGGTTCGGCGGGGTTCTATCGTCTGTCGGTGATGAGGTGATAGCTCTAATCGGAAAAGATCCAAATCGGTCCCAGGAAAAATCTTTGGAGGACATGACGGTCGCGCTGGAAATTGGCTTAGATGGCAACTCCAGGGCAACTGTTGAGTCTAAGGATACGATCACAGACTTGGCGAACGAAGTGCTGGCTGATGATGATTCTCCTGTTGACAGCTTCACTATCATCACGCGAGATGGAACGCCAATTACTAGTGACGATGTCAAGCTACACTCCACTATCTCCGTTGAGAAGCATGGTACTTCCTTAGATCATGTGCAGATATGGGACGAAATGATTAAGTACTTCGGGCAACTTAAGAAGCAGAAATTACTGGAGCAATGATGAGTATTGATTGGCGTCGGCTCTTCTTCTTCCTTGGTGCGGCTACCGTTAGCGTTTGGTGTGGATGGCATGGACAGCCGTTGATTCATGAAAGTGACGACGCCAGATCAATGATTACTGACGTATTCTCGATTCTTGCCGGCTTCCTAATGACCGTTCTCACGTTGCTCATCGAACCAAAGCCCACGGCAAAGATTTGGCGTGAAGCTGCGTCGAAGAAGACTACCTTCGTCAACCGAATAATCCGCTATAAATGGTTGTTTATGCTTTATCTCATAGTGTTAGGGATGGTATTTACCGCCAATCTTCTGGATAAAAGCAAAGATTGTGCCGACATTCTTGTCTGGATTGAGAGGATCTATCTAGCGCTCGCTACCCTAGCCTTCATCATCTCTCTGACTTTGCCCAATCAGTTAATGCAGCTCCAAGTAGGCAGGTACAACGAGATGATCGATGAGAAGAAAAAGCCTGACGGCGAATAGGCTTCTGGGGATTAAAAGGCTTTTTTACGCAGCAGGATATTTGTGGCGCAGGCCGCGTGCCGGGCGGTGGCAAGGATGCATATTCCCACCTTTCAACAGCTCCTTCACCCGTTTATGCCGGACGGCGTTGCTAATCGTCCTTTCTCGCGATCACCACCATAGAGTTGTTCGTGCCCCGCATCCTAGCTGCCAGTGTTCAACAATGGGGCGCTGAAACAAGGGTTGCCTTCGATATGCATCGAACTGATCGTTCTAAATATGCTGATATAAGTCGATAGCCAACTCTAATGAGAGGTAGCTATCGACCCTAGCTGACGCCGATCTCAGGTAAGTTTTAAGCACGGATGCGATCGAGGGGACTGACGACAGCAGGTGCGCGCAAGGCAATCAAAGCTGCGACTATTTCGGCGTAGGTCACAACGTCATTCGCCCAAATTGCTGAGGTCTATATTCTTACCTGCTTTGAGCAATTCATAGACTAGGTTCACGAGCGGCGCCATCGCTTGCTGATCGTGCTTCATGACATGCTCCGCCAAGTTCGAGTGCGACGTCATGGCTCGCACGACGCCAGCTTGGACAGTCCCATTGATGTTGCCGTTCATTGCCACATCGCGTGGGTTGTTGGCAACCTGCGCCATCGTATGGACGTCCTCACGGGCGATGTTCACGATATGGTTGACAAAGGCAACCTTGTCGCCGAGAGGGCTCGCTTCGCCGAATATAGAATTCAAGCGTGCGATCACCTCGCGCAGGTAGACTAGGATGGCCGCTTGCCCACCGCCGCCGGGGCCAACTGGTTTTAGGACGACATCAGACGCCATTTCCCCCTCACTGGGCAGATCCTTAGGCTTTATGTCGAATCCTGTCAGTACCAAGGCGGACATGTCCACCTGGTCAGGGGGCACCCCATCAAGCCGTTTGGAAAGCAGGCGGGCAAAGCTAGCGAACCCTTCTAGGCTGGGGTCGCCTAAGTCGATGGTCTGGGCGATATAGGTGTACAGAGAGCCGAAGCGGGTCAGCCCGGACTTGAAGTCCATAAGCGCCTTGAGCTGTTCGGAATGCGTGGCGCGCATGGCGTCGGCAGCCTTCATACCTACCTCGTTGCCCTGCTGCTTGGCCACTTCAAAGGTAGCTTCTGCCTTTTCAATTGCGACGCGCTCGGCAGCAACTTTGCCGTTGAACCGCATGGTGGGAGCACTGGTGGCGGCGTAGAGTGCCTTATGTTGAGATTGCTCGCCTGCGGCATAGGCCTGGGCCGACTTAAAGCGCACGGCGGTGTAGGCCTTGACCTCATCTTCCGAGTAGATCATAGCCTTAGCTAGGTCCGACTGGAGATCGTAGATTACGTTCGGATCTTGAGCCTCCTCGATGCGGGCGCCTGCATCGTATTTGGCGAAGGCATCAACGATGGCCTGAGGCTCGTTGACGAAGTCGACCACAAATGTGGTGTCCTTACCGGGAGCGATGCGGTTCAGACGCGATAATGTTTGGACGATTTCCACAGGGTTAGCAATTTTCTTGTCCAGATACATAGCGCAAAGCTTCGGCTGGTCGAACCCAGTCTGGAACTTGTTGGCCACGATCATCACGCGGAACTCGGGTCTTTCGAAGACCTTTCGAAGGTCGGAGCCGTACTGGCGCGAGTTCATACTGTTCTCGGTGAACTGTTCGTCGTCTTCGGCTGCGAACACGTCGTTGGCCAGTAGCTCGTCGGAAGCATGAGCGACTTCCTTGCTGGTCAGCGAACCAGAAAATGCGACCAGTGCCTGGTAGGCCTTGTGCTGTGGGTTGGCCTCGATGTACGCATCGAAGGCCTTCTTGTAGCGCACAGCAGACGCACGTGAGGAGGTGACGATCATGGCCTTCGCCGTGCCGCCCAACAGAAAGGCAACGTTGGCAGCAAAGTGCTCGACGATGAATTCGACCTTTTGGGTGACATTGGTGGCGTGGAGGTTGAGCCACTTGGCCAAGGCGCGCTTGGCCGCCTTGCCATCGACACGTTTTCCTTCCTTAGCTGGCTCAGCCAGATTGAACGCGGTCTTGTAGGGCAGGTAGCCCTTCAACACATCGAGGATGAAGCGCTCCTCGATGGCCTGACGCATGGGGTACTTGTGGAAGGACTGAGGCAGGTTGTCCTTGCCGGCCGGACGCGTCGGGTCTGCTGGACGCCCGAATAGGGTCATTGTCGCGTGCTTGGGCGTGGCGGTAAATGCGAAGTAGCTGACGTTCTTTGGGCGTACGCGTGAGGATTGAATCTTCTCCAATAGCTCCTCGACGGTGAGGCCTTCCATTGTTCTGGCATCGCGTATTGCCAATGTAGCCTGAAGCTTGGAGGCTGCGCTTCCCGTTTGACTGGTATGCGCCTCGTCGATGATGACGGCGAAGTTGCGGCCGGAGAGCTTCCCATTGGTCAGGATCTGTTCCATGGCATAGGGAAAGGTTTGGATGGTGACGACGATTATAGGCGTCTGCCGCTCCAAGGCACGCGCCAGCTCCTTGGACTTGCTTTCGCCTGAGTCCTTCTCACCAATAGCGGAGATCAAATCGTGTTGGTGATCGATCTGCTGCACGGCGTCTTGGAGCTGCTTGTCCAGCACGGTCCGGTCCGTGACGACAATGACAGAGTGAAAGTAGGGCTCACCCTTATCGGGCGTGCGTAGCCGGATAAGGTCGTGGGCCGTCCAGGCGATGGTGCTGGTCTTGCCTGAGCCTGCGGAGTGCTCGCACAAGTAGGCCCGCCCAGGCCCGTTAGCCTTAGCATCGGCGATCATCTTCACGACAGCGTCCCACTGGTGAAAGCGTGGGAAGATCTGCGTTTCCTTGCGGTGGTGGTTGCCGGCCAGATCCACCACATCCTTCTTCTCGGTGTAAACGAAGCTGTGGAAGATTCGTAGCCAGTTGTCTGGCGCACAGACCTGCTCCCAGAAGTAAGCGACCGGGTACTCGCCATCTGTCCGCTCCGGGTTACCCGCATGCCCGTCCCGACCCACGTTGAAGGGCAGGAAATAGGTGTCGGGGCCAGCCAGTTTGGTGGCCATTCGGATGTCGCTGTCGGACATAGCGAAGTGGACGACAGCACCTCGCTTGAAGGTCAGAAGGGCCTCGATGCGACCGGTGGCCGCATCTTTGGGCAGCCGATCGTTCATGTACTGGTCTACGGCAGCGTCTGCGGACTGGGTGAAGTCCGTCTTGATCTCCACCGTGGCCACCGGCAGACCGTTGATGAAGAACACCAGATCAATGGCCAAATTGCTACCGGGGCGGTAGTGGAGTTGCGGCACCACGCGAAGGCGATTGGCCTTGTAACGCTCCCAAGCTGAGGGGTCGCGTTCGTCTTCAGGCAGCCCTTCGCTAAGCGTAATCTCGCCAGCGCCTGCGATCTTGAAACCACTGCGCAGAACATGGACTGTGCCGCTCTTGTCTAAGGCCTGGGCAAGACGCGCCATAAGCGTGTCCGTAGCCTTCTCACCGTTGGCGGCCACCAGTTTGTCCCATTTGTTGGGCTGGGTGTCCGTGATCCATCCAACCAGGTCGTCGGGGTACAGCGCATGGTTCTGGTCGTAGCCAGATGACTGGCCCACCAGCCAGCCGCGCTCGACCAGTTGCTGGACGATGTACGCCTCAAAGTGGCGTTCCTGGTGGGAGGTGTCGGACAGGGCAGCGGTCATGATCGTCCTTTTATGCGGCGTCGTGTAGATCGATTTTGCCGGTAACGGCGGCCGTAATGAGAGCGGTGCGGTGCTCACGCAACAGTTCTATGGAGAGCTCAGTCTTTGCAATCAGCGTGTCTATGCGAGCTGTGCCAACTTCGATGTGGTCTGCGATTGCGACCTGTTCATCAAGCCTCGGTTTCGGAAGCTTGACCTTCCTAACGTGACTAAAATTTAGGTCTTGCCCATCACGAATGAAATTTGAGGTCAGCCGGAGTGCCTGGATATAGAGGCTAGATTTCAAAAGAGCTCCGAAGAAGCGCCCGTCTACACATGGACCAGCCCTCAGAACCGAATAGGACGACCGAACGCTACCTATCGCTCGGGCCCGTTCAAGTCCACCGTCCATGCTTCGCATGCTGATTACAAAATTGCCAATCTCGACATGCTTGCGCATCTCAAGGTTCGCCGAAGCCTTTGTGACTTGCCGCTGCTCGAGCGCCTCGAACTCGGCCAAAGGGATTACGCCATATTTTTGAGTGGCAGAAAGCATTTGATCGCCGTCCCGCGCTCTCTCCTTGCTCTCTGTGAACAGTGCTGCAGGAGAAACTACGTCCCAATGAGCGGGCACCTTCCCCAGCCACTCAACTCCGCTGTCCTTCATCGGCGCTTTGGCATCCACCCCTTTTGTTACGGCATGGGTGATCAACGCATGGCGCTTCTCGCACAGCATTTCGATGAACCGGGTCTTTTTGGTGATCAGGGTGTCTATGCGGGAAGTTATTCTGGCCAATACGGACAGGATTTGCTCCTGTTCTTCTTTGGGTGGAACAGGTATTGGAAGTGAACCAATGCTGCTCCAGCCAGCGCGGGGCATCTTGGCACCTTCGCAGCTAGCCTCAATGCGCTGAGTGATCTCCGTAGATAAGAGCCAGCTTTGGAGCCAACGAGGAACCACACTCGTCGGGCGAAGCACAAGAAATTCCGTAGAGCATGCGCCTGTAAAATCGGCAACGATTGACTTCCTCAAGTAGGGTCGTAGCTTACCGTACAAGACATCGTTGGCATCAAAGATACCGGACATGCCATCTTCCGACGTTCTAGCCGATTCGGCAGTCGGGGAATATTTGCCGGTCTCCGCTTCAACATCCTCTAGACCTATATACGTCCAATCTTGGGGAAGGCAATGTGTTCGATCCTTTCGGAGCTTTACCACCCATTTGATAGGGACGATGTTCCAATGGCGAGGGACATCACCAACCCAGTCAGTGCCTGTAGTTCGATAGCTCACTCCGCCACCTCATCCAACAGAGCCGCAATTTCCTTCTCGACAGCTTTCAGCTCCGCGTCAATCTCGTGAAGGTCGCGCGGCAGAGTGTATTTGTAAAAGTAGCGGTTAAAGTTAATTTCGTATCCGACCTTTCCGACCTGACCGTCTTTGTCATCCGTGTAGTTAGCGTCCACCCAAGCATCGGAGGCGTGGGGCAAAACTTCGGCAGCCATATACTCGTCGATCTCCTGATGCAGGGGCACGATCTCGAAATCCTCGGCTTCCTTGTCAGGCATGCATTTCCCGGAGGCGTCCAGCACTTCAGGAGCATCAGGATCGCGCACGCCCAACGCAGCCTCGAGGGCGGTCGCGAGCGGTTTTCCGGCCTTGCCAAGGCCTGCTTTGTTCGCCTTGATGGCCAACGTGTCAAACCAGGCATAGGGGTGCGTCTGCCCGAGATGTTCCCGTAGCAGGCTCACCCAGCCAGTCTGCTCATGCTCATCTAGCTTTGCGAACACCTTGCTGGCCTGGAATGCGTTGATACCTTCTTCGCTGACCTTGACGACCAGTCTCAGTGGGCGTTGAACCTTAATTCGGCGATAACCAAAGTCGCGGTAGTTCACAACGCGAACGTTCTCCCCACTCTGGTAATCGGCATACAGGCGGGCGATCTGCTGTATCTGCTCATCGTTGATAAAGCGCCGCTTGTTGCCTTCGGATTTGCGCATAGGCGTGTGAATAGCTGCGGCGTCAATCAGTTGGACATTCCCCTCGCGCTCTTTAGGCTTCTTGTTGGACAAAATCCAGATGTAGGTGCTGATGCCCGTGCGGAAGAATATGTCGGTGGGCAACGCAACGATGGCATCGATATAGTCGTTTTCCAGCAGCCAACGGCGTATCTCGGTCTCACCCTGGCCTGCGTTGCCGGTGAACAGCGGGGAGCCCGACAGGATGATGGCAGCGCGGCCGCCGCCCTTCTCGGGCCGTTCGAGTTTATCGACCAAATGCTGGAGGAAGAGCATTGAGCCGTCGGACACGCGAGGCGTCCCGGCACCAAAACGGCCAGTAAAGCCCAGCTCCTTAGCTTCGCGTAAGACATGGGCTTGGTCCTTCTCCCATTTCTTGCCGAAAGGCGGATTGGACAGGCAATAGTGGAAGCGTTTGCCGGCGAAATCATCCTTGGATAGCGTAGATTTTGGCCCGGCTATATTGGCCGACAAGTCACGGGCAGGCTCAGTTTCCAGGCGGCGCAGCAGCATGTTAGCCAGTGCCACAGCATGAGTTTCGGGTTCGAGCTCCTGTCCATACGGGATGAGTATCGGCGGCACCTTGTCCTGGGCGCGGAACCCATCGACGTGGTTCATCGCGTCGGTGAGGAAGCCACCTGTGCCACAGGTAGGGTCGTACAAAGTGCGGATCAGACCGAGGTTATTGCGAAATAGTTCGTCATCGGGGTCCAACAGCAGCGTTGTGGCCAAGTGGACCACATCGCGCGGCGTCATGAAATCTTCTGCTGCCTCGTTCACCTCCGCGCCGAACCTACGGATAAGGTGCTCGTAGATGTTGGACATCACCCGATCAGGCACCACGTCGGGGTGCAGGTCGGTGTTGGAGAAGTTTTGGCAAATCTTGAACAATATCTCCGCGCGCGCTAGGGCTGCCACAGTCTCGGTAAATTTGAACTGTTCGAAGATGATACGTGCGTTGTCAGAGAACCCAGCGATGTAGGCATCAAGGTTGGATTTGGTTCGCGTGGCCCCCAAGGTAGCCAGCGAAAACTGCGACGTATTGTAGAAAGGCAGTCCCGCTGTCTGGCGCAGGATTAGGTCAACATCTAGGCCCTTATCTTTGAATTTGGCATGGGCATCGCGAACTACATCGCGAGTAGGTTCGAGAACGCACTCGAGACGGCGCAAGAGGGTGAACGGCAAGATAATCTTGCCGAAGTCCGTGTGCTTAAAATCACCCCATAGATCTTCAGCGTTTTTCCAGATGAAAGCGGCCAAAGTGGTGTCTGACGATTTTGGAACTTCGATGGTGTTTGTGAGGCCAGGTGAAACGATATTGGTCATTGGGCTGATCAGTCTGTAATCGGCTAGGTGCGATGCGTGCGGTTGAATGCTGCGCTGCGCCTATGAAGGAAGGTGGCAGATAGTTGCAGAATATGGGACCGCTGCCAACTGATCACTGACCGAACCTATCAGGCGAGCTCCGCATGCGGCCAATTGCTGAATTTCAGTACCAGCAGCATTGGTAATTCTCTGCCGATCATGATCACGAAGGTTGGTGGTCAAATGTAATTCAATCCACGTTTAGATCGAATGCAACCGGGTAATCAGAGGGATGCAATTCCGCACCAGCGCCAGGGATCAGGCCACTTTCAGGCGGGGATGTAACACATCCAGTGGTGCTATTGATAAGCCTGTCAGGAGGCGAGTCGAAAGCAATTTGCGGAAGCACAGGTACAGCAGCAGTACAGTACCCAGCATTACCCAACTCGCGAAAACTAGCCAAACCTGCGTGTAATCAACCAGTTAAAGCTATTGTACCCATTCCCTTCCTAGCCTAGACTTTACTGACCTCGGTGCATCAGTCGGCGACTCATAATCCTTTGGTCCACGGTTCAAGTCCGTGTGGGCCCACCAAACAAGAAAGCCGCGCAATGCGCGGCTTTTTCGTGTCTGGTCGGCGGGAGCGACTGAAACTCTTCAGTTGGAATAACTTCAGCCCCATTTCAAGCCCTTCGACCCACTTCATACGCAGCTGGCGCGCCTTCAATGAAAAAACCGGCCAGCTCGCAATGTTTACAGCCTCACATCAATCCAAGTCACATCATCGTCTACATCGGTGATTTCAATGGCAGGAGCTGCAAGCGCGTCATGCTGTCGAGCATCGGTCAGCTCCGCCCAAAAGCCATCCGTAGCGAACACAAAGCGCTCGCCCGCAGCCACTGAACGGAAAACAAAATCTGGATCCGGGGAACGGTTGGCCCTATAGCAACGGGTGATCAGATTGCGGGCCGGATCAAGCGCAAGCTCCCGATGTGATCGGTCACGCCTCCAGTTCGCCTTGCAATGCGGTGGTGTGAACCACTCGATTCCACCTTCCGTGCCAGCAAAGCCACATGAGCAGTCACCTTCATATGCAAGGGTGAGCTGCCCATGAGAAGCAACACCGACCAAGTAGCTTGTAGTACCGGTCTGCTTAGCAAAAAGGGGGGAATGCAAGTCTGTAAGCACAGACCTTAGCAACTGCTCGACGACACCATGAGTAGAATCTTCAACACCTTGATTGATAAGGGCCTGGTAGGCATCCATCACTGCTTGCACAAATCCATGGGCCAACTGGCCACTACCTGGCTGCGAAGTGCCATCCACGACAACAAACAGTCCCCTGACGCCATCGAATACCGCGCCAGCGCAATCATGGTTGGCTTCTCGGGCTCGCCCTTTTACCGATCTGATTTCGTATCTCATGCGAGCAGGCTCAGATCCTTCATACGCTGATGAATGAGCATGCCACGAGAGGGGTTTGCCCGAACCGAGCCTGAGCTTTGAATTGCATAGTCGATACCGCTGAGCCGAATAAGCTGACCAATGCCCTTGGCGATGAATTGCAGCAATTCAGTTTCCGCCCCTCGAACCTCCTCAAACAGTTCCGGTCGCCCATCAATCAGAATAACGATGTCCTCGACATCCTTGTGATAAGGATCGCCTTCTCCGCGCCCGCTGAAGGCTTCCAACTTCGTAGCAAGAAAGTAAGTCGACTTGAAGATCTGTATCTCTAGACCACTGGGTAGCGCGAACCTCTCAGCTTGAGCGAGCCCTTCCACGAACCAACGGTTCGCATAACCAAGAACAGCCGGATCCGAAGGCATCACATCTACGATGACATCGTTGAAACGAAATCGACAGTTAACCTCGTCTTCCCCTGTGATTTTGAATTTTTTGGCCGCCAAGCGTTCTGTTAGTCGTTGCCAGGCACTAACACCAGCCAACTCGATTACCAAGTCGACGTCATCAGTAAACCGGATGTCATCCATCACAGCGGTGTCGGTCACCAGCATTGCCGTCGTGCATCCACCAACAAAGGCAACTTCAGTCAATAATTCCTTGCCCAGACCTTCAGCCACGTACTCGATCAGCTCGTAATTGTGGTCAGCATTTGATGACATCTTATTTCAGCCCCATCCCTGCCTTGAGTATGCTGACCGCTACTGCGCACTCTCTCGGTCCGCCAACGCGGATCGCATCAACGAGCGCCAAGTAGTGATAAAGCGTTCTGTCCTTCTTCACCGCGTCTGGAACGGTTTTGTAGAGCGGCTCAATCGCCTGACCGCGCTCACTCCCGAACGCATCAGGCCAAACTGGTATGAGCCCACCCGCACTTTTGAGGTTCTTGGACAGCGCTGGCGCTGCAAAGCCGGTGGGGATGCCGCGAACAATTGCACCTAGCTTTACCGGGTAAAAGTATTTGAGGGCATGCTCCGTGATTTTCACGAGCTCTCGGCGGTTCACCTTCGGGAGAGAGGTGTCGTAGTCGTTGGCGAGCAATCCCGCCTCACGACACCGTGCCATTGAATTCGAAACCTCACTTTTACTCAGGCCAAGAGATGCCGAGAGTGCGCGCAAGGAGTAACTTTCATTCCAGCTTGACACTGGGAGGGACGGAACCGCGCCTGACCACCCCTCCCACCTGTCTGCATCACCCATGGGGGTATCAAGCTCTTGCACGCGATAAACCGTGTCTTCAGGATCAGGATTGTGAGCAGCCAATGCGCGCCCCACCGGATCGCCAGCCACCATTGACGGGCTTACACCGGGTTCCAGTAGCGTTTCAAATAAATCCGCCATTGACTCCGATTCCATTCTTCCAAATAGCTTCTCCTCCTGCGCGTGGAGGCTAGCCATTTTAAAAAGAAGCAAAATATCTTGACTCTTCATGAACTCAAAAAGCCCCACTGTCCACATTCCATAAAACGTGGACACTTGTCGCACAAGAAAAGTTTTACAGTCAAGCCATTTTACGAACGCCCTGATTATCGTGCTGGTTCTGAAGGGAGGGCGTGCGACCGACCTAGGCACGTCAAACTAAAACGCCGCGTTCATATGCAGCTTTTTTCCCTGAGTGTTTAGTTTTGTTTACTTAAGGTTTCGCTTTATCGGATGACGCCCTAGGACCTTGTAGGCAAACTCCGAATCTTGCTTTTTGGCACTTTGCCGCCTTGTTGCGCTTTTCTTTGACGGGATAGTCTTCGGACGTCGCTGACCATTCAGCGATCGGGCTTGGAAACCCGTCGGATCAAAACGCAACAGCCCCCCTACAACGATTCCAGTCGTTTTTTACGACTGCGAAAAAGAGTTATGGCAGCTGTGCGTGGGACGCTCTCGGGCGTGCCGGTTTCCTTGATCCCCGGTTTTCCAACCTGCGTACAGCTGCCACCCATTCGCTTGGAAACGAACGTGGCAGCTCCTTGGATTAAGGAGTTACATCATGACAAAACCAATCTCGTCTGATCCTTCAGAACTCAAAACCGCTGGCTTCACACCCTTCCTGTATCTCTCGAATCAACCCCTGTTCCATGTCTGCCGCGACGTCCCCATCGCAGTCGCCCTGGCCCAAGCCTCCGACCTGCTGTTCCTCGCCAAGTCCCTGACCGTAGATGCCGCCTACACCCAAGACTCCGACCGCCACGCCTGGGCCGCGCACTACCTGACGACGATGAGCAAAGCGGTGATTGATGATGTGGTGAAGGTGCTGACGCGGCGGCCTGTTCAAACGAGAGCGGAAGCAGATCAATAGAACAACGAATAATCACAGAGTCTGAAAATTCCCAAAAAGGGATCGAACGTTCCCTTTTGGGGACTGACAGAGCCAGCCTCTTTGACCCTTCGTTATTTTCAGCGCTGAACTGCATCACTGCTGCTGTCAGTCCAGCCACTTAACAAAGGGATGGCCTGCACTGCCCGCAACCGTTCCAGTACCTGCCCCGTCATCACAACCTCATAGGTATCCGCCGGCCTGCCCCACTGCTCCACGATGACCATGTTGTCCACCAGCCCCCCAGCCAGTTCGGCAATCGTCTCGGCCTGATCCTCTATGATTTTTTGAGTCCGGCCCCACAGCCGATCAGTCATCGCTTTAAGCTGCGCCGCTATTCGCTCAGACGACGCTGGATCGGTATCGGGGTAGGCAATGTTGCGCAGCAGATGCTGTAACTCCCTGATTTTTGCGTAATCCTGTTCCGCGCCCTGCTCGCCTTTGAGGATGCCTGTGGCTTTGGGCTTATCTACGCGTTTCCCGATTGAGTGTTTTGAAGGAAGTGTCTGCGCCATTGCGCCAGCCATTAGCACCATCATCCGGGCTTCCAGGTATTCCTTCATGGTTTCCATCGACGAAATTGACCGCGCCAAGTTGATGGATGCCCCTCCTTGATGCCTCAAGTCCATGGTCACTGTCAGGGTTACCCCGCCCGTGGCAAAGCCCAAGGCGCGGGCCACTACGTAGTGCCCCATTTCGTGATGTGCAATCTGCCATGCATGATCCCGTACAGCGGGCGGCATCTTGTTTGTCATTTCCGTCACCTCGCGACGCTTCTGCTGTACTTTTCTTGCGACAACTCGTCCATCTCAAAGATAAAGGAACATCAAATGAGCAGTATGGAAAAGGATTTTCTGAAGCCCCCTCTCGAAGAGACTTTCAAGGTTCTTGAATACTTAAGTCAATGCGAACCTCGAAAGGCAGCTTCTCGGCGTACAGGAATAGAAATGCGAGCGGCACGCTTCGCCAATCGAGCTCTATTGGCTGGTGCAGTCGGGATCGGGATTGCAGCGTTACTGGCCTATTGGCACACGTCCCAATCACCCTTACCAAATATGATGAAAAACGTCGCACTCGTTCTAATACTGTTATCCACTCTATCTACATTCGCCTCCCTGTTGGCTCCAATCTTTGCGTCGGCATGGACTCTAGCCCGATGGAAAACCATCAGTTTGAGAAACATGCTGGCCGACATCGAGCATGAAAACGCCTTTGTCGAAACACTAAAATCCCATCATGAAAAAGCCTTGGCAAATGCAAGATATTGGCTCGAGCTCAAAGTGAATCGCGCAGAAGCCCGTGTCGCCTATTTCTTTGGAGAAAAATCCGCAGGGCTGGCTCTGTTAGGTACCGCCTACGTTTGCGCCAAGGCATTCGGTGGTTTCCCATGGTTAAGTCAGACCTTGATGGCCGGTCCTGTGACGGGAAACCTAGGAAACTCCATTGTGCTAATGGTGATCGCGCTGATCCTCGGATTCTCTATCGGTGCAATGCTTCTCAAACATGTGAACGCACGGTATCGCTTTCAGATCGAACTCATCGACAACGCTTTGCGGAAGTAACAATTCTCAGGCAAGAAAAAGCCGCGCAATGGCGCGGCTTTTTCTTGTCTGAACATCAGACCTTATTTGGGCAAAGCATAGGCAATCACATAATCCCCACGATCGGTCGACTGCCGCGCACCACCCACCGTCAGCAGGATGTATTGCTTGCCGGTTTTCGGCGATACGTAAGTCATCGGACCGGACTGGCTGCCCACTGGCAAACGCGACTTCCAGATTTCGTTGCCGTTGCCGGTGTCGAAGGCGCGCAGGTAGAAGTCCTGGGTGCCAGCGAAGAACAGCAGGCCCGACTGGGTGGCGAGTGACGCGCCGAGGGTCGGCATGCCGATAGGGATCGGCAGGTGCATGCGGATGCCCAGCGGGCCGGTGTCTTGCACGGTGCCGACCGGGACTTGCCACACCAGCTTGTGGGTCTTGAGGTCGATGGCCGACATGGTGCCGAACGGTGGTTTCTGGCACGGAATGCCGACCGCCGAGAGGAAGCGCTCGCGCATGGCGCCGAACGGCGTGCCTTCCTGCGGTACCACGCCCATTTCGATACCGCTGGCCCCGGCTTTGATCTTGTCGCGCGGGATCATGTAGTTGGCCAGGCCCAGGCGCATGTCGTTGACGAACATGTAGTGGGTGTTCGGATCAACCGAGACGCTGCCCCAGTTCATGCCGCCCAGCGAGCCGGGGAATTGCAGGGCGCGATCCATGCCCGGCGGGGTGTAGACGCCTTCATGGCGCATGCCTTTGAACTGGATGCGGCACATCAACTGGTCAAACGGCGTGGCGCCCCACATGTCGGATTCAGTCAGGGTCTTGTTGCCGATTGACGGCATGTCCACCGAGAACGGCTGGGTTGGCGAGTAGCGTTCGCCGGGAACCTTGCCTTGCGGCACCGGGCGCTCTTCGACGCGGGCGATAGGCACGCCGGTTTCGCGGTTTAGCAGGAAGATCTCGCCCTGCTTGGTGACTTGCGCCAGGGCTGGCTGGGTGCCGCCCTTGTCGTCCGGCACGTCGTACAGCAGTGGCTGTGCCGGCAGGTCAAAGTCCCACAGGTCGTGGTGAGTGGTCTGGAAGTGCCAGCGTACCTGGCCGGTCTTCACATCGATAGCGACGATGGACGAGCTCCACTTGTCGTCGAACTCGGTACGTTGGCCGCCGAAGAAGTCTGGCGTCGCGTTGCCAGTCGGCAGGTACACCAGACCGAGCCTGGCGTCGTAGGACATGGCCGACCACACGTTCGGCGTGCCACGGGTGTAGGTCTCGCCAGCAGGTGGGCGTTTGGTGGTGTTCGGGTTGCCCGGATCCCATGCCCATACCAGTTCACCACTACGTACGTCGTAGGCGCGGACTACACCCGGTGGTTCGCCGGTGGAGTAGTTATCGGCCACGCGACCACCGACGATCACCACGTCCCCAGCGACCAATGGGGTCGAGGTTTGCTGGTAGTAACCGGGCTTTACTTCGCCCATGTCAGTGGTCAGGTCAACGGTGCCTTTGTTGCCGAACTCTTCGCAGGGCTTGCCGGTGCCGGCGTTGATGGCGATCAGGCGCGCATCGCCGGTCGGCAGAAATAGACGTTTCGTACAGGCTGTTGGCTGATTGTCCGAAGACACCGGGGTTTCGGAGTAGCCCAGGCCACGGCAACGCTGCCAGTTGGGCGCGGTGCCTTGCGGGTCGAACTTCCAGCGCTGGGCGCCGGTGTCGGCATCCAGGGCGAAGACTTTGCCGTAGGCGGTGCAGGTGTAGACGGTGTCACCGATTTGCAGTGGAGTGTTCTGGTCTTCGGCGCCGGCACCGGTGCTTTGCGGAATATCGCCGGTGCGGAAGGTCCAGGCGACCTGCAATTTGTCGATGTTGCCCTTGTTGATCTGGTCCAGGGCCGCAAAGCGATTACCGGCGGTAGTGTTGCCCCAGTGCGCCCAGTCTTTCTGTTCGGTGCCCAGAGTGACCGGCGTTACCGCAGGTTCGGTGGTGGCCTTGACCACGTGGGTCGGCACGAACATGTAGGCCATCGTCGCAACGACTGCGACACCCAAAATGCCAGCCAGACCATAAGCGCCACGCCCGCCGGTCGCGCCCGAAGCACGGACCAGGGTCGGATAGATCAGCGCCACAACCAGACCGATCACGGCAAAGGTCAGTATCCGTGAGACCAGCGGCCAGTATTCAAGACCCGCATCCCAAACGGCCCAAATCGCAGTGAGGGCCAACGCCACACCATACAGCCAGGCGCCGAGCGGCTTGCGCCAGGCAATCATCAACCCGGACGCCAGCATCGCCAGCCCCATCAGCAGGAAATACCAACTGCCACCCAGCGCGATCAGATAACCACCGCCACCGGCCAGGCCGAGCCCGATCAGTGCAATCAGCACACCCAGCCCCGCCAGCAACCATTTACTGCCGGCGGCAGCCCCAGAATTGTTCATGTCGGAAATTTTCCCCATTTGTGACAAGAGCAGAATAATGTACTACCTAGTTACTTATGGCAATTTGTCGCAGGCAAAAATGTCATGAACGGTGATTGAGGCTAGATCAAATCTCCGTCGCGAGCGTCCTGCAGAAACTGCCTGTAACATGCTTGCGCACTGATCCATGCCGCTGGAGATAACCCTTTGCCTGACACTCGCACGCCTGTTCTCGATGAAATCGACCGCCAACTGATTGCCGCCCTGCAGATCAACGCCCGCGAGAGCGTGGCCATGCTCGCCCGGCAATTGGGCATTGCCCGCACCACAGTGACGTCGCGCCTGGCGCGGCTGGAAAAGGCCAAGGTGATCACCGGTTACGGTGTTCGCCTCGGGCAGCGGGTGGTGGACGGCGGGTTGCAGGCGTATGTGGGGATCACCGTGCAACCACGCTCCGGCAAGGAGGTGCTGCGGCGCCTGAGCGCGATGGCGCAAGTGCAGCAGTTGTGTGCGGTGAGTGGCGAATTTGATTATGTGGCGTGGTTGCGCACCGATTCGCCGGAGCAGCTGGATCAGTTGCTGGACCAGATTGGCAGTGTGGATGGGGTGGAGAAGACCACGACTTCGATCATCTTGAGCAGCAAGATTGATCGGGGGCAGCCGGTTTGAGTTTCTGCCTGTAGTTTTTTGGGTGCCAGAGCTGGCCTCTTCGCGGGCAAGCCCGCTCCCACAGTGGTCAGTGTGTATTGATAGATCGTCATACTGATCAAACAAATAGCAAAATGACGACACTTTGCGTCTTATTAACGTGTTCCGTGCTCTCTAGAATGGCTGGCATCTTTTCCTATACTCAGATGCGCATTGCGCGTCGGGTCGCCAGCAAGGTCAGCCATGAACAAGAACAATCGCCATCCTGCAGACGGTAAGAAACCAGTCACCATTTTCGGCCCGGACTTTCCTTTCGCCTTCGACGACTGGATCGAACACCCGGCCGGGCTGGGCAGTATTCCCAAGCACAACCACGGTGCCGAAGTGGCGATTGTCGGCGGCGGGATCGCCGGCCTGGTGGCGGCGTATGAGTTGATGAAGCTGGGCCTGAAACCGGTCGTCTACGAAGCTTCGAAAATGGGTGGCCGTCTGCGCTCCCAGGCATTCAATGGCGCCGAAGGCATCGTTGCCGAACTGGGCGGGATGCGCTTCCCGGTGTCGTCAACCGCGTTCTATCACTACGTCGACAAACTGGGCCTGGAAACCAAACCTTTCCCCAACCCGCTAACGCCCGCGTCGGGCAGCACGGTGATCGACCTCGAAGGTCAGACCCATTACGCACAGAAGCTGTCGGACCTTCCTGCACTGTTCCAGGAAGTGGCTGACGCCTGGGCCGATGCTCTGGAAGCCGGCTCGCAATTCTCCGATATCCAGCAAGCCATTCGCGACCGCGACGTCCCGCGCCTCAAGGAGCTGTGGAACACCCTGGTGCCGCTGTGGGACGACCGCACCTTCTACGACTTCGTCGCCACGTCCAAGGCGTTCGCCAAGCTCTCGTTCCATCACCGTGAAGTGTTCGGCCAAGTCGGTTTCGGCACCGGCGGCTGGGATTCGGATTTCCCGAACTCGATGCTGGAAATCTTCCGCGTGGTGATGACTAACTGCGACGATCACCAGCACCTGGTGGTCGGCGGCGTGGAACAGGTGCCACAAGGCATCTGGCGCCATGTGCCGGAGCGTTGCGCGCATTGGCCGGTCGGCACCAGTCTCAGCTCGCTGCACAACGGCGCACCGCGTACCGGCGTGAAGAAGATTGCCCACGCGCCGGGCGGCCGTTTCGCCGTCACCGACAACTGGGGTGACACCCGCGAATACGCGGCCGTACTGACCACCTGCCAGAGCTGGCTGCTGACCACCCAGATCGAATGCGACGAAACCTTGTTCTCGCAAAAGATGTGGATGGCTTTGGACCGCACCCGCTACATGCAGTCGTCGAAGACTTTCGTGATGGTCGACCGCCCGTTCTGGAAGGACAAGGATCCGGAAACCGGCCGCGACCTGATGAGCATGACCCTCACCGACCGTTTGACCCGTGGCACTTATCTGTTCGACAACGGCGACGACAAGCCGGGAGTGATCTGCCTGTCGTACTCGTGGATGAGCGATGCGCTGAAAATGCTGCCCCAACCGGTGGAAAAACGCGTGAAACTGGCGCTGGATGCACTGAAAAAGATCTACCCGAAAGTCGACATCGCCGCGCGGATCATCGGCGACCCGATTACCGTGTCCTGGGAAGCCGACCCGCATTTCCTCGGCGCATTCAAAGGCGCCCTGCCCGGCCACTACCGCTACAACCAGCGCATGTACGCCCACTTCATGCAGGACGACATGCCGCCCGAGCAGCGCGGGATCTTTATTGCCGGCGACGACGTTTCGTGGACGCCGGCCTGGGTTGAGGGCGCGGTACAGACCTCGCTCAACGCAGTGTGGGGCATCATGAAACATTTCGGCGGTGCAACTCACGCCGAGAATCCGGGTCCAGGAGATGTGTTCAACGAGATTGGACCGATCGCCCTGCCCGAGTAAGAGGAATCCGAAATGCGCGTAGCCCTTTACCAATGTCCGCCGCTGCCCCTGGATGTCGCCGGCAACCTGCAACGCTTGCAGCAGCTTGCGCTGGAGGCAAAAGGCGCCGATCTGCTGGTGCTGCCGGAGATGTTCCTGACTGGCTATAACATCGGCGTCGATGCCGTCAGCGTGCTGGCGGAGGTGTACAACGGTGAGTCGGCGCAGCAGGTTGCGCGCATTGCCAAGGCTGCCGGGATCGCCATTTTGTATGGCTATCCCGAGCGCACCGAGGACGGACAAATCTACAACGCCGTGCAGTTGATCGGCTCTGACGGCGAGCGCGTCTGCAACTACCGCAAAACCCATCTGTTCGGCGATCTGGATCACTCGATGTTCAGCGCAGGTTCCGACGAGTTTCCCATCGTTGAACTCAACGGCTGGAAACTCGGTTTCCTGATCTGCTACGACCTGGAGTTTCCGGAGAACGCCCGACGCCTGGCCCTGGCCGGTGCCGAGCTGATCCTGGTGCCGACTGCGAACATGATTCCGTTCGATTTCGTCGCCGATGTCACCGTGCGCGCCCGCGCCTTCGAAAACCAGTGCTACGTGGCTTATGCCAATTACTGTGGGCACGAAGGCGACATCCACTACTGCGGCCAGAGCAGCATCGCTGCGCCGGATGGCAGTCGCATCGCTCAGGCGGGACTGGATGAATCGCTGATTGTCGGCGAGCTGGATCGTCAGTTGATGGTCGAATCCCGCGCCGCCAATCGCTACCTCCTCGATCGCCGCCCCGAGCTTTACGGCGAGCTGAACAAGTCCTAATCCGCTAGCATTGGCACTTCACTGTTCTGGAAGTGCCCATGCCCGCGCTGAATCACCCTCGCCCCCACACTGAAACCTTGGCCAATGGCCTGCAGGTGACGCTGCGTCATGCCCCGAATTTGAAGCGTTGCGCAGCAGCGTTGCGGGTGGCCGCGGGCAGCCATGATGTGCCGCTGGCGTGGCCCGGTCTGGCGCACTTTCTTGAGCATCTGCTGTTTCTGGGCACTGAGCGTTTTCCCGCCGGGCAAGGGTTGATGGCCTACGTCCAGAGTCATGGCGGCCAGGTAAACGCGCGGACCAGCGAACGCACCACGGACTACTTTTTCGAACTGCCGCCCCAAGCGTTTGCCGGTGGGCTGGAGCGTTTGTCAGACATGCTCGCCCATCCGCGTATGAATCCGGACGACCAGCAGCGGGAACGGGAAGTGCTGCAGGCAGAGTTTGTCGCCTGGTCGCAGGATGCCAAGGCGCAGCAGCAATTTGCGCTGTTCAATGGCCTGGCCGAGGCTCATCCACTACGGGGTTTTCATGCCGGCAATCGCGACAGTCTGCCGCTGCAACAACCCGAGTTTCAGCAGGCGTTGCAGGATTTTTATCAGCGGTTTTACCAGACCGGGCAAATGACCTTGAGCCTGGCCGGGCCACAGAGTCTCGTTGAGTTGAAGGCAATGGCCGAAGCCTTTGGCAGTGTCATTGCCAAAGGCCAGACAGCCACTCAACAACCCCCAGTACCGCTGATGGACGCCTCAACCAACAGTTATCAACAGGCTGGCGAGCGACACCTGGATCTGCTGTTTGCCCTTGAAGTGCAGCCAGATTTCTCTGCCGATGCGTTGGCGTTCCTGTGCCACTGGCTGAACCTGGCAAAACCCGGTGGCTTAATGGCGGAACTGCGCGAGCGCGGGCTGGCCGATCACCTCAAAGCCCAGCCGCTGTACCAGTTCGCCGGGCAAGCCTTGCTGCATATCGAATTCACCCTGCCCACCGCAGACCCGGCTTCAGGCATCCGCGAACGCTTGATGGATTGGCTCGGTTTCTTTGCCGCGCAAGACTGGAGCCGATTGCGCGAAGAGTACGCCACCCTGCTCCAGCGCCAACAGCAAGTCAGCGGCGCCTTGCTACTGGCCCGACTGGACAGCGAACAACGCGAAGTCGGGTTATCCGAGCCGGGTGTTACCGCCCTCAAGCAAATCCTTCAACAAATCGGCGCTGTGGATAACTTCAGCGGCCCATGGCAACTGCCAACACCCAACCCGTTCTTGTGCGCCGAAGCACCGGCAGCCAACGCCGGATTGATTCGCGGCCAGACCAGCGCCCACCGAGGCCTGCGCACTTTTGCCCAGGACCGTTCGCGCAGCCGTCGTGAACGTTCGCCGATGCAATTCAGCCAGGCATGGCCAGACAACGGTGCTGAAGGCGCGATTTATCTGCGCTGGCGTCTGGACTCGGCTCCCGGTAGCCACCTTCAATCACGGCTGGAAAACCACCTGCAACCGTTGCGCGAAGACGCGCACCAGGCCGGTGTGGAATTTTCCTTCAGTGCATCGGGCAACGAATGGCTGCTCAAACTGAACGGGCTGCAGGAACCGATGCCCAGCGTCCTGGAGCATGTGCTGAAAGAACTGACAAAACCTGACGCCGCTGTCTCACAAGCCGAATCGACGAGCGTTGCGCCAATACCGATTCGACAACTGCTCAAGGCATTACCCGAACACTGCCTTGGGCATACCGCGAACTCGGATGACGTGCAGCCACTCTGGTCGAGTGCGCGATGGGATGGGCTGGCCATCGGGTTATCGGCTCAGACACAAGCGGCTATGAGCCTGGCCTTGAGTCGCATACCCGGCACGCCGGACAATCAACTGACGCCGCCCTCTTCGATCCTTGCACGGCATCTGTGGAGCACTGTCGATACCGCCTCCAGCGAGCACGCGTTGCTGCTGTTCTGTCCTGCAGCCACCCAGGAAATGGCCGACGAAGCCGCGTGGCGTTTGCTCGCGCATGTCTGCCAGACACCGTTCTACCAACGCCTGCGGGTGGAGTTGCAACTCGGCTATGCGGTGCTCAGCGCCCTGCGGCAGATTCACGGGCAAACCGGAATGCTGTTCGGCGTGCAATCGCCAAGCGTTGCGCCTGTGGAGCTGCTGCAACACATCGAGCAATTCCTGAATCGATTGCCGGAACTGATCAACGCACTCGACGACACCACCTTCAATGCTCAACGCCAGGCCCTGGCGGATCAGTTTTGCAGCGCTGCGCTCACCACGGCTCAAGCGGCCGAATTGCTCTGGCAAGGCAAACTGGCCGGCCGCTCGTCGGATTATCTGACGCACCTGCACGAGGCCATTGTGCGCATTGACCGGAGCGTTCTACTGGCTGCGGCCCAACGCCTGAATCAGGCCGAAGGCGGCTGGCTGTGCCTTGCCAACAGCGTTACCCCGGGTGCGCCATGGCAAGCGGCAAAATGATCATTACCGGGGCTGCAAGGAGCTTTCTCAAAGTTTCACGGGCAATTTCTTTGAAATTTTGAGTAACATAGCAACCTAACTATCTGGAACCTCTCTGATTTGAGGTGGACTATACCTATAGATAGCGCTGTCCTACCCTACCTGAAGGAGTTCAATTTATGGCCTGGACCAAACCGGCTTACACCGACCTGCGTATTGGCTTTGAAGTCACCATGTACTTCGCAAGCCGCTAATCTCAGCTTTGGCAGAGATGCAGCACAACGCCTCGGTTATCCGAGGCGTTTTATTTTCAGCGTTGAAATGATGGAGCGTCCATGTTTGTCCAGATTCTAGGTTCCGCTGCCGGCGGCGGCTTCCCCCAGTGGAACTGCAACTGCGTGAACTGCGCGGGCTTTCGCGACGGCAGCCTGCGGGCCAAGGCGCGGACGCAATCGTCCATCGCGATTTCCGATGACGGCGTGAACTGGGTGCTGTGCAACACCTCCCCGGACATCCGCGCCCAACTCCAGGGCTTCGCCCCGATGCAGCCGGGCCGCGCCCTGCGTGATACCGGGATCGGCGCGATCATCCTGATGGACAGCCAGATCGACCACACCACCGGCCTGCTCATGTTGCGCGAAGGGTGCCCGCATCAGGTCTGGTGCACCGACATGGTCCATGAAGACCTGAGCACCGGATTTCCGCTGTTCACCATGCTCAACCACTGGAATGGCGGGCTGACCTGGAATCGCATCGAACTCGACCAGAGCTTCAGCGTACCGGCATGCCCGAACCTGCGCTTCACCCCGCTGCCGTTGCGCAGTGCCGCGCCGCCGTACTCACCACACCGCTTCGACCCCCATCCGGGCGACAACATCGGCCTGATCGTCGAAGACCTCAACACCGGCGGCAAACTGTTCTACGCACCGGGCCTGGGCAAGGTGGATGCAGGGCTTCTGGAAATCATGGCCGGCAGCGATTGCCTGCTGGTCGATGGAACGTTGTGGGATGACGATGAAATGCAGCGTCGCGGCGTCGGCACCCGCACCGGTCGCGAGATGGGACACCTGGCGCAGAACGGCCCCGGTGGCATGCTCGAAGTGCTTGAGCAATTGCCCAACCAGCGCAAAGTACTTATCCACATCAACAACACCAACCCGATTCTCGATGAAGACTCGCCAGAACGCGCGGAACTGGATCGGCGTCAGGTTGAAGTGGCGTATGACGGCATGAGTATTGTGCTGTAGCGGATGGCCCTATCGCGAGCAAGCTCGCTCCCACAGTTGACCGCATTCCCCTGTGGGAGCGAGCTTGCTCGCGATGAGGCCGGCAGCAGCAACACATATCCTGGTTGTTCCCCGGAGAACCGCAATGACTGACACCCCGATGTCCCCCGCCGAATTCGAAGCGGCTCTGCGCGCCAAGGGCGCCTACTACCACATCCATCACCCCTATCACGTGGCAATGTACGAAGGCCGGGCCACCCGCGAACAGATCCAGGGCTGGGTCGCCAACCGTTTCTACTATCAGGTGAACATCCCCCTGAAGGACGCGGCCATTCTGGCTAACTGCCCGGACCGCGAGATCCGCCGCGAGTGGATTCAACGCCTGCTGGACCACGACGGTGCGCCCGGTGAAGACGGCGGCATCGAAGCCTGGCTGCGCCTGGGCCAGGCCGTGGGCCTCGACCCGGACCAACTGCGCTCCCAGGAACTGGTACTGCCCGGCGTGCGCTTCGCCGTGGACGCCTATGTCAATTTCGCCCGCCGCGCCAGTTGGCAGGAAGCCGCGAGCAGCTCGCTGACCGAACTGTTCGCCCCGCAGATCCACCAATCGCGCCTGGACAGTTGGCCCCAGCACTACCCATGGATCGACCCGGCCGGCTACGAGTATTTCCGCACGCGCCTGGGCCAGGCACGGCGTGATGTCGAGCATGGTCTGGCGATCACGTTGCAGCACTACACCACCCGTGAAGGCCAGGAGCGCATGCTGGAAATTCTCCAGTTCAAACTGGACATTCTTTGGAGCATGCTTGATGCCATGAGCATGGCCTACGAACTGAAACGCCCGCCGTATCACAGCGTGACCGGGGAACGGGTCTGGCACAAAGGAATCACCTTATGAGTTTCGATCGCAGCAAGACCCCGACCTGGCGTCCCGGCTACCGCTTCCAGTACGAACCGGCGCAAAAAGGCCACGTGCTGCTGTACCCGGAAGGCATGATCAAGCTCAACGAAAGTGCCGCGCTGATCAGCGGTTTGATTGATGGTGAACGGGATGTCGCGGCCATCATCAATGAGCTCGACCAACAGTTTCCCGGCGTGCCCGAACTCGGAGACGACATCGAGCAATTCATGGAGGTTGCCCGTGCGCAGCACTGGATCGAACTTGCCTGATTCATCAAGGCAAGTACCGCCCAAACCCGAGGTCGGCTTGCCGCTGTGGCTGCTCGCCGAGCTGACCTATCGCTGCCCGCTGCAATGCCCATACTGCTCCAATCCGCTGGATTTCGCCGAGCAAGGCAAAGAGCTGAGCACCGAGCAGTGGATCAAGGTGTTTCGTGAAGCGCGGGAAATGGGCGCCGCGCAGCTTGGCTTTTCCGGTGGCGAACCGCTGGTGCGTCAGGACCTCGCCGAGCTGATCGTTGAAGCGCGCAAGCTGGGTTTCTATACCAACCTGATCACCTCCGGCATCGGCCTGACCGAACAGAAAATCAGCGACTTCAAGAAGGCCGGTCTCGATCACATCCAGATCAGCTTCCAGGCCAGTGACGAGCAGGTGAACAATCTACTGGCCGGCTCGAAAAAGGCCTTCGCGCAGAAACTGGAGATGGCCCGGGCGGTGAAGGCCCACGGTTATCCGATGGTGCTGAACTTCGTCACCCATCGGCACAATATCGACCAGATCGACCGCATCATCGAGTTGTGCATCGCACTGGAAGCGGACTTCGTCGAGCTCGCCACCTGCCAGTTCTACGGCTGGGCGCAACTCAATCGCGTTGGGCTTTTGCCGACCAAGGAGCAACTAGTGCGCGCCGAACGCATCACCAACGAATACCGCGCAAAACTGGAAGCCGAAGGGCATCCGTGCAAGCTGATTTTCGTCACGCCGGACTATTACGAAGAACGCCCGAAAGCCTGCATGAACGGCTGGGGCAGTATTTTTCTGACGGTCACGCCAGACGGAACCGCCCTGCCCTGTCACGGTGCCCGACAGATGCCGGTGCAGTTTCCCAACGTGCGCGACCACAGCATGCAGCACATCTGGTACGACTCGTTCGGTTTCAACCGCTTTCGCGGGTACGACTGGATGCCCGAGCCGTGCCGCTCCTGTGACGAGAAAGAAAAAGACTTCGGCGGCTGCCGCTGCCAGGCGTTCATGCTCACCGGCGATGCAAGCAACGCCGACCCGGTATGCAGCAAGTCGCCACAACACGGCGTGATCCTCAAGGCTCGCGAAGAAGCCGGGCACGCGACCCAGACCATCGACCAACTGGCCTTTCGCAATGAACGAAACTCACGCCTCATCGCCAAAAGCTGAACCTTTCAGCGCTGCCAAAGCCGTGGCCGCCGGTATCGACTTTGCCGAACTGCAGGTCGGTCGACAGGGCCTGTTCTGGAACGAATACCGCCCCGAAGACGCTGCGTGCCGGATCTGGCATTGGCGTGACGGCGCAGCGAAATGCCTGACGCCACCGGGGTTCAGCGTTCGCAGTCGGGTGTACGAATATGGCGGTGGGGCGTTTTGTCTGACGGACGATGGAATCGTTTTCGTCAATGAGGCCGACCAGCAGTTGTATCGGCAATCACTGCAAGACGAAGCGCCCGAAAGGCTGACGTCCGGGGCGTGCCGTTATGGCGATCTGCAGTTCGCCAACGGGCAAGTGCTGGCGGTCGAGGAGCACCGCGATCAACACCGATTGGTGGCGATCGATCTGTTGGATGGCGCACGTCACTTGCTGGCCGAGGGTGCTGATTTCTACGCGGCACCGACGCTGAGCCCGGATGCCCGGCGCCTGGCCTGGATCGAGTGGAGTCGCCCGGATCAGCCATGGACAGCGACCCGTTTGATGGTTGCCGAGCGCCTCGCCAACGGCGGCTTTGCCGAGGCTCGTTGTGTGGCGGGCGACGGCACTCAAGAGTCTGTGCAGCAACCGCGGTTTGATGCCGGCGGTCGCCTGTATTGCCTGACGGATCGCGCAGGTTACTGGCAGCCATGGAAAGAGTCTGAAAAAGGCCTGAGCCCATTGCCAAGTGCCAGCGCCGACCATGGCCCCGCGCCCTGGCAACTCGGCGGCAGCACCTGGTTGCCGCTGAGCGACAACAGTTATCTGGCCAGTTGGACCGAGGGCGGGTTTGGCCGACTGGGCATAGGCGGAGACTCCAGCGCCGACTTTACCGGCGACTACAGCCGCTTCCGCCATCTCGCCGTGGATGAGCAGTTCATCTATTGCATCGCGGCGTCGCCCGTCAGTTCAGCCGCCGTCATCGCCATCGACCGTCAGAGCCGGCAAGTGCAAGTGCTGGCCGGCGGCATCGCACCGCTTGCTCCCGAACAGATCAGCCGCCCGCAAACCTTGCGCTACCCAAGTGGCTCAGGCGAAGCACACGGCTTCTTCTACCCGGCGATGACCGGCGAGGCGAAACCGCCATTGGTGGTGTTCGTCCATGGCGGACCGACTTCGGCGTGCTACCCGATGCTCGATCCGCGTATCCAGTACTGGGCACAGCGGGGCTTCGCCGTGGCCGATCTCAACTATCGCGGCAGCAGCGGTTACGGCCGGGCCTATCGCCAGGCACTGCACCTGGGCTGGGGTGATGTTGATGTGCAAGACGCCTGCGCCGTGGTCAGTTACCTCAAGCAGCGAGGCTTGATCGACGGCGACCAGGCGTTCATTCGCGGCGGCAGCGCTGGCGGCTACACCAGCCTTTGCGCCTTGGCCTTTCACAACGTGTTCCGCGCCGGCGCCAGCCTGTATGGGGTCAGCGACCCGGTGGCGCTGGGGCGCGCGACCCACAAATTCGAAAGCGACTATCTGGATTGGCTGATCGGCGATCCGCAACTGGATGCCGAACGCTACGCTGCCCGCACGCCGCTGCTGCATGCCGGCAACATCCGCGTGCCGATGATCTTCTTTCAAGGAGAACTGGATGCCGTGGTCGTCCCGCAACAGACCCGCGACATGGTCACGGCACTGCAGGACAACGGCATCCTGGTCGAGGCGCATTACTACGCCGATGAACGCCATGGCTTTCGCAAGGCCGGTAACCAGGCCCACGCGCTGGAGCAGGAGTGGTTGTTTTATCGGCGGGTGATGGATTCAGTGGACTGAAGCCCGCGCTCATTGCCGAAACGGTGGCGCCCCCTTCGCGGGCAAGCCCGCTCCCACAGGTTCTGCTGCGTGCACAAATCCTGTGGGAGCGGGCTTGCCCGCGAAAGCGATCGATCTAGCGCTGCAAAAATTCAGCGCTTGGCGATGATGTACACCGCATGCACGATCCCCGGAATGTAACCGCACAACGTCAGCAGAATATTCAGCCAGAACGCCCCGCCGAATCCTACTTGCAGAAACACACCCAGTGGCGGCAACAGGATAGCGATGATGATGCGAATAAAGTCCATGGGACAGCTCCTGATTGGGGGTGGACTCGTTCGAGCCCTACAGCTAATCGACCTGTGCCGTTTGTCAGGGTTCAGCCCGATTCCTCAGGCCAGTATCTCCAGACCGTGTTTGCGCACGATACTCAGCAACTTCAACGCCATGCCACTGGGGTGCTTATCCCCTGCTTCCCATTGCTTGACCGTGGAAGCACTGGTGTTCAGATAGCGCGCGAACACCGGTTGGCTGACATTGTTGCGCTCGCGCAGTGCCTTGATCTCCTGCGCGGGAATCGCATCCGGCACTCTTGCAAGACAGGACTCATCGAACTCACGCATGGTCGCCTTACTGATTGCACCTATGGCGTACAAGGCACTGGCCGATTCGTGGATCGACTCCGATAGCTCACTTTTGAATTTTTTACTCATTTAGTATCTCCACAAACTCCTTTGCATCCAGCAATTGCTGAATTTCCATTTCGGTCAGTCCACCATATGTCTTGGCCAACTCTCGCAAGTCGAGCAAATGCCTGGGACTGATATTGCTCTGATCTTTTTTTGCGTACAGAAACTGATAGACCCAATGAGCACCGCCCCTGGCCAGGATAATCGAGCGATGGCGGTTGGCATTCAAGCGCTTCTTCCAGACCCCGCCACCCAAATTGTCAGCCCGACCATTGAGCATTTCGGTGAATGCCTCCCGGAGTTCGTCATCACCGATCCAGGCCTTGGCAGCCTGCATTGCGAAGCGCTTTGTCTTGAACAGCCTTGGTGACATGGACATCCCTTCCATAAAACATACCACCCAGTGGTATAGAAATCAAAACCAACGCGACAGCAACACCATTTCGCTGGCACCGGCACTCCCTGCCGATGCACGCTAGAAAGCCATTAATGTGTTAACCGCTCAAGCCGAAACTGCCTTTGGAAAAAACCGGCCACAAAAAAACGCCCCACGCCAAAAGTATCGGGCGTGGGGCGTGCGTATTACCGCGAGACGGTTCTGGAATGTGTGCAGGGCGCGTCTGATCAGACGGCAATCCCTTTGCGGCACTGCAATTGCGCGGTTCGCACTCGGGAGAAGGCGCGCGCCAGGCGCAGGAGCATTTCATCGATGTTGGCGTTGCTGACATTTAGTGCAGGGGTAAAGCGCAGGCAGTCGGGTTGCGGGGCATTAAGCAGTAAGCCTTCGTACAGCGCGGCCTTGACCACCGCGTCAGCGGAGTCGTCCGACAGCGTCAACCCCCACAGCAGTCCTTGTCCGCGCAACTCGCCGTGACCGTAACGATGGGCCAAACGCCCTAACCCTTCACGCAGGTGTTGACCGGCCTCTGCGACGTGCTTGAGGAAAGCCTTGTCCTGCACGGTATCGAGCACCGAAAGCCCCGCCGCGGTCATCAACGCATTACCGTGATGAGTACCTGCCAACTCACCAATGTCGAAACAGCAAGCTTTGCCCCGCGCCAGCAGCGCGGCCAATGGCACGCCGCCGCCCAAGCCTTTGCCGAGCACGACGATATCCGCCGTGACGCCGCAGGACTGTTCCGCGAGCAAGGTGCCACAACGGCCGATGCCAGTTTGCACTTCGTCGAAGATCAGCAAAATGCCGAGTTCACGGCACAAGCGTTCGACGCCCTTGAGGTAGTGCGCGGCGGCCGGGATCACGCCGGCTTCGCTCTGGATCGGCTCGAGCATGATCGCTACGGTTCGTTCATCCACGGCCGCATGCAACGCTGGCAGGTCATTGAACGGAACACGACTGAAGCCTGGCAATTGCGGCTCGAACCGGTTGATCAATGTCGAACTGTCCGATGCCGAAATCGTCCCCAGGCTGCGGCCATGGCAACCGTTGTTGGCCACAATGATTCGCGACGCACCGCCGCGATGCCGTTGACCCCATTTACGCGCCAGTTTGATCGCCGCCTCGCAGGCTTCGCTGCCGGTATTGAGCAGGTAGGCCTGGTCACTGCCGGTGCTGGCACACAAATGTTCGGCGAGGCTGAGCATGCCACGGTTATGCAGGCCAAAACCCGGGTTGATCAGCGACTGAGCCTGGGCTGCGATTGCATTGACCAGTACCGAAGGGCTATGACCGAGGCTGTTGGCCCCGCCACCCTGGGAAAAATCCAGGTACGCACGGTCATCGCTGTCCCACAACCATGAACCCTGGCCACGCACAAACACCTGTTTTGGCCGCTCGACACTGGGCATCAAGTACTCGCTGGAAAGGTTAACGCCTTGGGATGGCGGGGAGGCGTCCATGACCAGATCATCAAGACTGGGAGGACTGCGGCGCAGACTGAACAGATTCATCTGAAAAAAACCTTTTTGAGGTTTTTTGCCTTACCTATGTAAATACCATCGAAGCAAAGGGTATTCATCGCGCTCTGTGGCCCTGTAAGCCCTGTGAATGCGGTTAGACTAGGCTCAGGCGAGGCGTTCAGCCATTTCGATTTCCCAGCATTTTCGATAAGTAATACTTATGGATTTCAAGCAACTGCGTTATTTCGTCGCGGTCTATGAAGAAGGCCATGTGGGCCGGGCCGCCGAGCGTCTGTCCATCTCTCAGCCGGCGCTGTCCCAGCAAATCCGCCACCTCGAGCAAAACCTCGATGTGAGCCTGTTCGAGCGCAGCAGCAAACGCCTGTTGCCGACCCTCGCAGCCCATACGCTGTACAACCACGCCCTGCCTTTGCTCGATGGCCTGCAACGGGCACGGGAAGCGCTCGGCAACTTCAAGGGTCAGGCGCTGCGCACCCTGGCCATCGGTGTATTGCAGACCGTGCACACCAGCCTCGTTCCGCAGATGCTCGAGCGGGTGCGCAAGGCGCAGCCGCATCTGGTGGTGCAGATCTACGAACTGACCGGCCTGGAAATCGAGCGGCGACTGCTCAACGGTTCTCTGGATATCGGCATCAGCTACCTGCCGCCCCGCCAGCCTGGCTTGCATGGCGTGATGCTGTACGAAGACGAACTGACCCTGGTCATCCCGGCAGAGCATCCGCTGCGTGAATTCAAGAAAGTGTCCATGAGTCAGGCTGCCGAACTGCCGATGCTGCTGCTGGGCGAAGAGTTTCAGATCAGGCAGATCTGGCAGGCACAGCTGACAAGCCTCGGACGTCGCCCACAGGTACAAGCCGAATTGAACAACATGGCCGGCATCCTCGACAGCCTGCCCCACACGCGCCTGGCGACGGTACTGCCCGGTCGCTCGCAAAAGACCCATGGCAACCACGAACTGCTGTGGAAACCCCTGAGCGAACCGCGAGTGCCGCTGAAAGTCGGTTTGGTGTGTCGGGATGTGCAACGGCAGCAGGCCTCGCTGGCATTGCTGCGGACATTGCTGGAAGAAGTGATAAATGGCCCGGACGGGCGCTTGAACAGCGCGCAGGCTCTGGATGGGCCAAGCTGAAAACTTTTCTTCAGGCAAAAGAAAACCCCGCCGAAGCGGGGCTTTGCAGACTGTTTCCCTGACATCCATTTCACTCCGCCGTCCTGGCAGAATCCTACGTGTCCCTGTTGTTGCTTTGCGCTTCCTGCGCTACGTCCATGAGAAGTAGATTAGCTCTGGATCCAATTTGCATCTATGGGAGAACAGCAGCACGTTATGTAAGAGAATGCTTACATAACGTTACTTCATCAGAATTGTCCCGCATCCAGCAGGAACAACGATTCGCTACCGGCCTTCACCGACGCGCTCAAGGAGTGAATGCGCGGCAGCAGGCGAGCGAAATAGAAGCGCGCCGTGCCCAGTTTGCTGGCGTAGAAATCGTCCTGCGCTTCCTTGCCCAAAGCCGCCTTGGCCATCAGCGCCCACATGTAGGCGTAGGCCACGTAGCCGAACACCTGCAGATACTCGACCGACGCCGCGCCGATTTCGTTCGGATTGCTCTTCGCCCGGTCCAGCAACCAGGCAGTCAGTTCATCGAGGGAGGTCACGGCGTCGTTCAGCGGCTTGGTGAATTCGGCGAGGTCCGCGCTGGCGGTCGCCGTGAAGTGGCGAATCTCATCGGCGAACAGGTTGTAGAACGCCCCGCCGCTGCCGACGATCTTGCGCCCGACCAGGTCCAGTGCCTGGATGCCGTTGGTGCCTTCGTAGATCTGGGTGATGCGCACGTCACGCACCAGTTGCTCCTGACCCCACTCACGGATGTAACCGTGGCCGCCGAACACCTGTTGGCCGTGTACGGTGGTTTCCAGGCCGAGGTCAGTCAGGAACGCCTTGGCCACCGGGGTCAGCAACGCCACCAGGTCTTCCGCGCGCTTGCGGGTGGCGGCGTCTTCGCTGAACTTGGCGGTGTCCAGTTGCATCGCCACGTAGGTGGAGAACGCACGCCCACCTTCGTTCGAGGCTTTCATGGTCAGCAGCATGCGTCGCACGTCCGGGTGGACGATGATCGGGTCAGCCACTTTTTCCTTGTTCTGCGCGCCGGTCGGCGAACGGCTTTGCAGACGGTCACGGGCGTATTCCACGGCGTTCTGGTACGAGCGCTCGCCCGTGGCCAGGCCCTGGATACCGACGCCCAGACGCTCGTAGTTCATCATGGTGAACATCGCCGCCAGGCCTTTGTTCGGCTCGCCGACCAGGTAACCCACGGCTTCATCAAAGTTCATCACGCAGGTGGCGGACGCCTGGATGCCCATCTTGTGTTCGATCGAACCGCAGTTGGCCGGGTTGCGTGCGCCCAGGCTGCCATCGGCATTGACCATGAACTTCGGTACCAGGAACAGCGAAATGCCTTTCGGCCCCGCCGGCGCATCCGGCAGCTTGGCCAGCACCAGGTGGATGATGTTTTCGGTCAGGTCGTGTTCGCCACCGGTGATGAAGATCTTGGTGCCGCTGACCTTGTAGGAACCGTCAGCCTGAGGCTCGGCCTTGGTGCGGATGATCCCCAGGTCGGTACCGGCGTGCGGCTCGGTCAGGCACATGGAACCGGCCCAGATGCCGGCGTACATGTTCGGCAGGTACGCGGCTTTCAGTTCTTCGCTGGCGTGGGCGTTGATCGACAGGCAAGCACCGGCGGTCAGCATCGGGTACAGGCCGAACGACAGGCTGGCGGAGTTGACCATTTCCTCGACCTGGGCCGAAACGGCTTTGGGCATGCCCATGCCGCCGTAGGATGGATCACCACCGACACCGACCCAGCCGCCTTCAGCGTAGGTCTGATAGGCCTGTGGGAAACCTGCCGGCGTGGTGACGGCACCGTCCGCCCAATGGCAACCTTCTTCGTCAGCGGCACGGCTCAGCGGTGCGATGCTTTTGCTGGTGACTTTGCCGGCTTCTTCCAGGATGGCTTCGACGGTTTCTGCATCGACGGTTTCGGCCAGTGCAGGCAGTTCGGCCCAGAGTTTGGCGACCTCGAAAACTTCATTGAGGACGAAGCGCATATCGCGCAGGGGCGCTTTGTAGTCAGCCATGGCAAACCTCGCAAGATCTATACAGGTGATTCACAGGAAGAGTGTTTTCGTTGGGTCGGAGTGTACCTCAACAACTTTTGCGACACATAGGGTCAACTCATGACCGTTTTGTTATTTTTAGTCATTGCCGTAGGCGGGAGTGAACGGATAAAACTGTAGGAGCGAGCTCGCTCGCGAAAAACCCCAAGGCGCCACTGGGCATCTGGTTTTACGCGTTATCGTTCACGACCATCGCGAGCAAGCTCGCTCCTACAGGGTAGGTGTCAGAGCGCAAATAGCTCCGCAGGCAGTTGCATCAGGCAATCGCTACCTGCTTCGACGGCCGCCCGATGAGCGGCAGTGCGTGGCAACAGACGCTTGAAGTAAAACTCGTTGGTCGCCAGTTTGGCCCGGCAGAAGTCACCATCACCGCTGCCCGCATCGAGCTGCGCCTGAGCCACCAGCGCCATGCGCAACCACAGGTAGCCGAGGATGATGTAACCGCTGTACATCAGGTAATCCACCGACGCAGCACCGACTTCGTCCGGGTTTTTCATCGCTGCCATACCGACCCTGGTGGTCAACTCACCCCACTGCTGGTTCAGTTGATTGAGCTGCGCCACATACCCGGCCAGTTGTGGATGTTCAGCGTTCGCCGTGCAGAACTTGTGGACGATTTTGGTGAAGCCGCGAAGCAACTTGCCCTGGCTGCCGAGCACCTTGCGCCCGAGCAAGTCCAGCGCCTGAATGCCGTTGGTGCCCTCATAGATCGGTGCGATCCGGCAGTCGCGGACCAACTGCTCCATACCCCATTCGCGAATGAACCCATGGCCGCCAAACACCTGCATGCCATGGTTGGTCACCTCCAGCCCGGTGTCGGTCATGAAGGCTTTGCAGATTGGCGTGAGGAACGCCAGCAAGTCTTCGGCATCCCGGCGCGCCGTTTCGTCCGGGCTCAGGTGTGCAACGTCGAGCAACTGTGCGGTGAAGTAGGTCAGCGCGCGGTTGCCCTCGTTGAAGGCTTTCATGGTCAGCAACATCCGCCGCACATCAGGGTGCACGATGATCGGGTCGGCGGCCTTTTCCGGCGCTTTCGGGCCGGTCAGCGAGCGCATCTGCAAACGGTCGTTGGCGTATTTGATCGCGCCCTGGAAGCTCGCCTCCCCCAGACACAGCCCTTGCATGCCGGTGCCCAGTCGCGCGTGGTTCATCATGGTGAACATGCAGTTGAGGCCCTTGTTCGGCTCGCCGATCAGGAAGCCCTTGGCCTCGTCGAAGTTCAGCACGCAGGTGGCCGAGGCCTTGATGCCCATTTTGTGTTCGATCGAGCCGCAGGACACGCCGTTGCGCTCGCCCGCTTCCCCCGTCGCATCGGGCAGGTACTTGGGCACGATGAACAGTGAAATGCCCTTGGTTCCGGCCGGTGCGTCCGGCAACTTGGCCAATACCAGGTGAATGATGTTGTCGCTCATGTCGTGCTCACCGGCGGAGATGAAAATCTTGCTGCCGGAGATCGCGTAACTGCCATCGGCCGCAGGCACGGCGCGGGTCTTGATGATGCCCAGGTCGGTGCCGCAATGGGCTTCGGTCAGGCACATGGTGCCGGTCCATTGGCCAGCGGTGAGCTTCTTCAAATAGGTCTGCTTTTGCGCCTCGGTTCCATGGGCGTGGATCGCCGACATCGCACCGTGGGTCAGTCCGGGGTACATGCCCCATGAGGTGTTACTGGAAGCCACCATCTCGCTGATCACCAGACCCAGAGAGATCGGCAACCCTTGACCGCCGTAAACCGGATCCGCCGCCAGGCCATGCCAGCCGCCCTCGACATATTGGGCGAATGCCTGCTTGAAGCCCGCGGGCGTCGTGACCACGCCATTGTCGAAATGGCAGCCTTCTTCATCGCCACTGCGGTTCAGCGGCGACAGTACGTTTTCGCAGAACTTCGCCCCTTCTTCGAGGATCGCATTGACCATGTCCGGGCTGGCATCGGTGGCCCCCAGCGCGGCGTAGTTGCTGTGAAAGTCGAAGACGTGGTCGATCAGAAAGCGCATGTCGCGCAAGGGAGCTTTGTACTCGGGCATGGTCATTCTCCGTCGGCAGATTTCTCCAACCTACTGCTGCCGACCACGCCTCACAATCACTTTGCGCTCGCTGAATGCGCCATCATCACTCAACCGTAGCGGCGTCCATGCGCACGGCGCCACGGCGGTTCTGCCCGAACGCCATCACGCAGTTGCGCCCGGCGCCCTTGGCGCTGTAGAGCGCCTGGTCAGCGGACTTGAGCACCTCTTCGGGGGTGCGTTGTTCGATCCGTTCGGCAACGCCGATACTGACCGTCACCGACACACTCGACGCACCGGAACCGGCACGCCGCTGGCGCCCCTGACTATCGTCCTGCGGGCGGTTTTCCTGATTGCGCAGCTGAATGTTGTAAGTGGCGATGGACTCGCGGATGACTTCCAGGTGCGGCATGCACTCTTCGAGGGTCTTGCCTGCAAACACCAGGGCAAATTCCTCGCCGCCATAGCGATACGCCTTACCGCCACCGCCGATTTTCGACAGCTTGCTGGCCACCAGTCGCAGCACCTGGTCGCCGACGTCGTGGCCGTGGGTGTCGTTGAATTTCTTGAAGTGGTCGACGTCGCTCATGGCCAACACGTAGTTGCGCCCCAACCGTTGCATGCGCTCATTCAACGCGCGACGACCCGGCAGCCCGGTCAGTTCGTCGCGGAACGCCATTTGATAGGCCTCATGGGCAACGGCAGCGGCAATCATCAGCATCACCTGGCTGCACATGATGTTCAGCGTGAACGGCAGGATGAAGGTTTTCGGTAACATCCAGAACAACCCGAGCAGCCCCACCCATTGCGCGGCATGCAGCGGTCGCGGGTTGCGCCAGTATTGCCAGGCCAGCAGCAGGAACGCCGCAATGAACACCGGATAGGACAACTGGATCAGGCTCATCCAGGCGCCATGCAAGGCGGGCCAGCGAATCTCCGACAACCAGATCAGCAGCGCGTGCGGATAGCTTTGCTCAAGCCCCAGCGCCACGCTGCCGACCGCCAGCAATACGGCGAAACGCGCCACCATGTCCTGAAACAGATGGGTGCGCTCCTGCCATGCCGCGAAGATGCCAAACAGCAGCGGCAGCAGCAGGCAACACAAATGAAAGACCACGGCGGCGTCGTCGCGCACCTTGCCGTTGTCGCGGTAATAGTCAGTCTGGGTGTCGAGCAGGAAGTAGGCGATGTACACCGTGACCATCAGAAACAGTTCACGCTGGCGTCGGTATACCGCGCAATAGGCGCCACCGAGCAACAACACCAGGGTGGGCAGCACGTTGAACAGCGAAGTGAAAAAGACGTTCAGCTCCTTGATGTATGCAGCCGCTAGCCCCGCCAGTAACAGCAGCAATGACGGCAGGAAGTGACTGAAACGCACAGCGGAAGAGCGCGGCAAGGGTAAAGCTCCGACCGGTCAAATCAATTGATGGCAATGTGCCAACCACTGTAACGGCAGAAAGCCTGAGTTGCTGAGTGAATTACTGAGGTATTTTTTAAAGGGCGTTACAAACATTTTCCACCGGCAACCTTTAAAGCAAAAAAGCCGCTGTTCCCGAAGGAGCAGCGGCTTTTTCAAGTACTTCGCTAAGGCTTAGTAGCCCAGGTCGAAGTTCTCTTCTTTCATGTCCATCAGGTTGTTGGCGCCCGACAGCATGGTTACGACGTGAGTGCGGGTACGCGGCAGGATGCGCTGGAAGTAGAAGCGCGCAGTCTGCAGCTTGGCGGTGTAGAACGCCTCTTCGGAGGTGCCGGCAGCCAGTTTCTCGGCGGCCAGGCGCGCCATGTCAGCCCAGAAGTAGGCCAGGCAGGCGTAACCGGAGTACATCAGGTAATCCACGGAGGCCGCGCCGACTTCTTCGCGATCTTTCATGGCGGCCATACCGACCTTCATGGTCAGCTCGCCCCATTCCTTGTTCAATGCGGCCAGCGGAGCGACGAACTCTTGAACCGCTTCGTTGCCTTCGTTGGTCTGGCAGAACTTGTGGACGATCTTGGTGAAGCCTTTCAGAGCTTCGCCCTGGGTCATCAGCACTTTACGGCCCAGCAGGTCGAGTGCCTGGATACCGGTGGTGCCTTCGTACAGCATCGAGATGCGGCTGTCGCGGACGTTCTGCTCCATGCCCCACTCGGCGATGAAGCCGTGGCCGCCGTAGATCTGCACGCCATGGTTGGCCGATTCGAAACCGACTTCGGTCATGAAGGCTTTGGCGATTGGAGTCATGAACGCCAACAGTGCGTCGGCTTTCTTCTTCTCTTCTTCGTCCACGCCGTACTTGACGATGTCGACCTGCTTGGCGGTGAAGTAAACCATTGCGCGGTTGCCTTCGGCGAATGCCTTCATGGTCAACAGCATGCGGCGTACGTCAGGGTGCACGATGATCGGGTCAGCGGCTTTGTCCGGCGCTTTCGGGCCAGTCAGCGAGCGCATCTGCAGACGGTCGCGAGCGTATTTCAGGCCGCCCTGGAAACCGACTTCAGCGTGGGCCAGGCCTTGCAGCGCGGTACCCAGACGTGCGGTGTTCATGAAGGTGAACATGCAGTTCAGGCCTTTGTTCGCCGGGCCAATCAGGAAACCGGTAGCGCCGTCGAAGTTCATTACGCAGGTAGCGTTGCCGTGGATGCCCATTTTGTGTTCCAGGGAACCACAGGACACGGCGTTGCGCGCACCGATCGAACCGTCTTCGTTCGGCATGAATTTCGGAACGATGAACAGCGAGATGCCTTTGGTGCCAGCCGGTGCATCCGGTAGGCGAGCCAGCACGATGTGGACGATGTTGTCGGCCATGTCGTGTTCACCGGCCGAGATGAAGATCTTGGTGCCGGAAACCTTGTAGGAACCGTCGGCCTGAGGCTCGGCCTTGGTGCGCAGCATGCCAAGGTCGGTGCCGCAGTGCGGCTCGGTCAGGCACATGGTGCCGGTCCACTCGCCGGAAACCAGCTTGGTCAGGTAAGCCTCTTGCTGCTCAGGGGTGCCGTGCTCGGAGATGGTGTTCATCGCACCGTGCGACAGGCCTGGGTACATGCCCCACGACCAGTTGGACTCGCCAACCATTTCGCTGATGGCCAGACCCAGGGACTCCGGCAAGCCTTGGCCGCCGTGCTCTACGTCGTGAGCCAGGCTTGGCCAGCCACCTTCGACGAATTGCTTGTAGGCTTCCTTGAAGCCAGTCGGGGTCTTAACGCCGGACTCGCTCCAGGTGCAGCCTTCGAGATCGCCCACGCGGTTCAGCGGAGCCAGTACCTGCTCACAAAACTTGGCGCCTTCCTCAAGAATGGCGTCAACCATGTCCGGAGTTGCGTCGGCACAAGCCGGAAGGCTCTGATAGTGCGCTTCGTAGCCGAGCAGCTCGTCACGAACGAAGCGAATATCACGCAAGGGGGCCTTGTAGTCAGGCATAGCGATAAACCTCTGCTGATGTAACCGGGAATGAACGACCGCATTGATTTGTTGTTGCGATCAAACAGTTGTTTGAAACATACGTTTACGCCCAAATCTTGTCAAGCGTCGATCTTTTTCCATTCGTCACCGCCGATCAGGCACATCTGCGCGCAACCGCACGACGGACATTGACCGAGCGAGCCACCCTGCAGAAAAGATTAGTTGAGTGAGAAGGACTTACGCAGAAAAACGCCGCGAACAGGCGCGGCGTTGGAGAGACGGATTCAATGAGGATCAGGCGAAAGTATCGATCAGCGTTCCGAGCACTTCGTCGGATGCCTTGGCGACTTTGGCGCCCAGTTCGACCTGAAATTTGCCTTGGGCCATTTCGACCACATTGCTGGCCAGGTCCGATTGCCGGCTGCGATCAACCGATCGCAGACGATCGACCTGCGTCTCGGAGGACTGGCTGGTGACCGAGCGCTCGATCGTCGTGTTGGCGATCTGCCCGGCGGCTTGATCGACACGGTTCAGCCCTGTCTGAAGAGTGCTCAGACCGGCATAAAAAGCGGTGTTTCCTGAGATTTCCAAGGGAGAACTCGTCCTTTCAAAGGATCAACAGTGACCATTGAAGCAGAGTGGCCAGCAAAACACTCGACAAAAACACTAATGGCACAGTGCCTTCTCATAGGCAAAGCCCGCAGCCACTCGCCTCAGTCCAACAGGTCCAGTTGCAAGTGCTCGGCCACTGCCTCGGCCGTAACGGCCTTGAGTTTAGGCACACGCCCCAGGCACGGTGCCGGGAGGCGCTCGGCCAGGGTAGCCAGGTTTTCTTCCAGCCGCGAGGTCTTCGGTTCGATGATGTTGGCCACCCACCCCGCCAGTTGCAAACCGTCCCGGGCAATCGCTTCGGCGGTCAACAGGGCATGGCTGATACACCCCAGGCGTACACCGACCACCAGGATCACCGGCAGCTTCAATGCGATGGCCAGGTCCGACAGGTTGTCCTGATCCGCCAGGGGTACGCGCCAGCCGCCGGCGCCTTCGATCAGGGTGAAGTCCGCCTGCATGCCCAGAATCTGCCGCATCGGCGTCAGCAACGACTGCACCGTCAGCGCCACGCCCGCCTCTCGCGCGGCCAGATGCGGAGCAATGGCCGGTTCGAAGGCCATCGGATTGACCTGTGCGTAGGTCAGCGGCAGCGAACACTGCGCCAGCAAGGCCAGCGCATCGGCGTTGCGCAGGCCTTTAGGTGTCACATCGCAACCGGAAGCGACCGGCTTGCCCGCCGCCGTGCTCAAACCCGCCGAACGCGCCGCATGCAGCAACCCCGCAGCGATCGTGGTTTTACCGACATCGGTATCCGTGCCGGCGATGAAATAGGCTGCGCTCATAAGGGTTTCTCCAAAACGGCGTACACCACTTGATAAGTCGCCGGCAGTCCCTGGGCCTGACGAAACTGTTCGTAAGCCTCGATCAAACCCAAAATCCGCGCCCGGCCGGTCAAGCCACCCGGCCGCCCGGGATTGAGATTGTGCGCACCCAACGCCTTGAGTTCATGGGTCAGGCTGCGCACATCCGGGTAATACAGCACGTGCGCAAGGTTTTGCAGACTGACCACCCTCAAGCCGCTGGCCGCACATAGTTGTTGATAAACACCAAACTCCCGGAAGCGGTTGACGTGCACCATGCCGTCGACTTCGCGCCAGCTGTCGCGCAATTCAAACAACGTCCCTACACACAGACTAGCAAACGCGAAAATGCCGCCCGGTTTCAGTACTCGAAAGGCTTCACTGAGCACCGAGTCGAAGTCCGCGCACCACTGCACCGCCAGGCTGGAGAAGATCAGGTCGCAAGACGAATCCTGCAGTGGCAGTCGCTCGGCATCGCCGGCCACGAAGTATGTGGCACCGCCCAATGGCCGGGCGTGGTTGAGCATGCCCTCGGCAATGTCCAGCGCCACCCCGTGGCTGCCCGGAAATCGCTCACCCAGGGCACGACTGAAATGCCCGGTGCCACAGCCCAGGTCCAGCCAGCGCTGCGGTACGAAGTCCTGCGGCAAGCGCCCGAGCAATTGGCTGCCCACATCACGCTGCAGCTCGGCCACGCTGTCGTAGCTTGCTGCCGCGCGGGAGAATGAGGCTGCTACCTGGCGCTTGTCGGGCAAGGCGCCGGGCAGGTTGGGAAGGGATAAATCAGTCATCGCCGGACTCATGCAAAAAGGCCTGGATCGCCCCCGCCACACCGTGGGGATCCTCCAGGAGAAACACGTGGCTGGCCTGTTCAATCAGACCGATTTCGACATCCGGCAGCAATGCCAACAACTCGCCCGCCGCTTCCACCGGCACCAGCCCGTCGAGGCCGGCGAACAGATGCAATTGCGGACCGCGGAACGAATGCAGCGCCTGCCGTGTATCCAGTTGCGCGAGCACTTGCAGACCACTCAGCAACACCGGCGTAGCGGTGTTCGGGGCGCCGCCAAGCAACAACCGCGACAATCCGCGTGGGTCTTCGGCGCCTTGGGCGCAAAGCAGTGAAAAGCGTTTCAAGGTCGCGCGCGGATCGGCCTCACATCCCGCCAGAAACGCATCGAAGGTTTCCCCGGACATGGCGCTTGTCCATTGATCATGAGCGACAAAAGAAACGTTGCTGGCCAGGGTGAACACACCACAGCAGCGATCGCCACGCCGGGCCGCCAATTCGCAGGCGAGCATGCCGCCCAATGACCAACCGCCCAGCCACACGTCTTGCGGCAAGGTCGAATCAAGCTCATCGAGCCACTCTTCAAGATCGCTCGACTCCAGCTCCGGCAACGGCTCGATCTCGACGCGCAGGTGCTCATCCAAACCGCGCAAGGCCGCCGCCAGAGGCTCCAGCGGTGAAACGCCAAGGCCCCAGCCGGGCAGCAGAATCAGACGATCACGCATGGCTTGGCTCCGGCTTCAGTTGTTGAAAACAATCGGCCAGTGCGTTTAACAATAGCTGTACCTGGGCCTCACTGTGGGCAGCCGTCAACGTGACCCGCAGCCGGGCACTGCCGGCGGGTACGGTCGGCGGGCGAATCGCGGTCACCATCAACCCGCGTTCACGCAGCATTTGCGAAAGGCGCACCGCTCGCCCCGCGTCACCGATCATGATCGGCTGGATCGGCGTGAAGCTGTCCATGAGTTCCAGGCCAATCTGCTCGGCACCTTTGCGGAACTGGCGGATCAGCGTCTGCAAATGCTCGCGGCGCCAGTGTTCGCTGCGCAGCAGTTCCAGGCTTTTCAACGTGGCGCAGGCCAGCGCGGGGGGCTGGCTGGTGGTGTAGATGTAGGGGCGGGCGAACTGGATCAGGCTTTCGATCAGCTCTTCGCTGCCAGCCACAAAGGCACCTGCCGTACCGAACGCCTTGCCGAGGGTGCCGACCAGCACCGGAACGTCATCCTGGCTCAAGCCAAAGTGTTCGACGATGCCGCCACCGTTGGCACCCAGCGGTCCAAAACCATGGGCATCGTCGACCATCAACCAGGCGCCTTTGGCCTTGGCTTCTCGGGCCAGCGCCGGCAAGTCGGCAAGATCACCGTCCATGCTGAACACGCCGTCGGTGACCACCAGTGTATTGCCGGTGGCTTTTTCCAGGCGCTTGGCCAGGCTCGACGGGTCGTTGTGCAAGTAGCGATTGAACCGCGCGCCGGACAACAGCCCCGCGTCGAGCAGCGACGCATGATTGAGCCGGTCTTCGAGCACCGTATCACCCTGCCCTACCAACGCCGTGACCGCGCCGAGGTTGGCCATGTAGCCGGTGGTGAACAGCAACGCCCGCGGGCGACCGGTCAGGTCGGCCAACGCTTCTTCCAGCGCATGGTGCGGGGCGCTATGGCCGATGACCAGATGCGATGCCCCTCCGCCCACACCCCACTTCGAAGCACCGGCACGCCAGGCTTCGATCACTTGCGGATGATTGGCCAGGCCCAGGTAGTCGTTGTTACAGAACGCCAGCAACGGCTGGCCATCGATCACCACTTGCGGCCCCTGCGGGGTTTCAAGCAGCGGGCGCTGGCGGTAGAGGTTTTCGGCACGACGGGCGGCAAGGCGTGCGGCGAGATCGAAAGACATGCAGGCCTCGACTATCAAATGACATAGAGCTTTTTGTGGGAGCGGGCTTGCTCGCGAATACGGCCTGACATTCAACAAAGATGTTGACTGATACACCGCCTTCGCGAGCAAGCCCGCTCCCACAGGGTTTTGCATTCATTCAGTGGAAGCAGTGATTGCTCAAACAGCCGCGTTGTAAAACTGCTCGCTGCTCTTCTGCTCCACCAACGCCTGCTCGATAGCTGCCTGATGCACCTCATCGGCGTGCTCTTCGCGGGCTTCCGGCAGGATGCCCAGGCGCGAGAACAGTTGCATGTCCTTGTCGGCCTGCGGGTTGGCGGTGGTCAGCAGTTTTTCGCCGTAGAAAATCGAGTTGGCACCGGCGAAGAACGCCAGGGCCTGCATCTGCTCGTTCATGGCTTCGCGGCCGGCGGACAGGCGCACGTGGGATTGCGGCATCAGGATGCGCGCGACGGCGAGCATGCGGATGAAGTCGAACGGATCGACGTCGTCGGCATTTTCCAGCGGCGTACCGGCGACTTTCACCAGCATGTTGATCGGCACCGACTCCGGATGCTCAGGCAGGTTGGCCAACTGGATCAGCAGGTTGGCGCGGTCGTCCAGCGACTCGCCCATGCCCAGAATGCCGCCGGAGCAGATCTTCATCCCCGAATCACGCACGTACGCCAGGGTTTGCAGGCGTTCGCTGTAGGTGCGGGTGGTGATGATGCTGCCGTAGAACTCCGGCGAGGTATCGAGGTTGTGGTTGTAGTAGTCGAGGCCGGCCTTGGCCAGCGCTTCGGTCTGCTCCTGATCCAGGCGACCGAGGGTCATGCAGGTTTCCAGGCCCATGGCTTTCACGCCTTCGACCATCTTCAACACGTACGGCATGTCCTTGGCCGACGGATGCTTCCACGCCGCGCCCATGCAGAAGCGGGTCGAACCGATGGCCTTGGCGCGAGCGGCCTCTTCGAGGACCTTCTGCACCTCCATCAGTTTCTCTTTTTCCAGGCCGGTGTTGTAGTGACCGGACTGCGGACAATATTTGCAATCTTCCGGGCAGGCGCCGGTCTTGATCGACAACAGGGTCGACACCTGGACGCGGTTGGCGTCGAAATGCGCACGGTGCACCGTCTGCGCCTGGAACAACAGGTCATTGAATGGTTGAACGAAGAGTGCTTTGACTTCGGCCAAAGTCCAGTCATGACGCAGGGTGGCAGTGGTGCTGGCGCTCATGGGCGTTTCCTTTGAATTATGCTTTGGCAGTCGGCTGGGTAATGGAGTTTCACAGCCGCTTCACAGATGTTTCGGCATATTTAAGGAAGAGCGATGCGCTGTCAACCACGATACGAAGGACAGGTTTACATCTGGTTAAAAAACAAACAATCATGTCTTTTGTGCGATGAAGCGGCCGACGGCATTCCTCCTGTCTGCACGGCCTGCGAAATCGAGTTGCCCTGGCTCGGTGATCACTGTCTGACCTGCGCCCTGCCGCTCCCGGCCGCGGGACTGACCTGCGGCCATTGCCTGAAGCAGCCACCGGCCTTCGAACAAGTGATTGCGCCCTGGACCTACAGCTTTCCGGTAGACAGCCTGATCACCCGCTTCAAACACAACGCCAAGTGGCCGTTTGGTCGCCTGCTCGCCGAACTTCTTGTTCAATACCTGCAACATCGCTTCGAAGACGATCTGCTGCGACCCCAGGCGCTGATCCCGGTGCCGCTGGCCAATCGGCGCCTGCGCCAGCGCGGGTTCAATCAGGCGGCGATGCTGGCTCACTGGTTGAGTGCGAGTCTCGATATCCCTTGCGACGAACGGTTGCTGCTGCGCACTCAAGACACCGACGCCCAACAGGCCTTGAACGCCGAAGCCCGTCTAAGAAACCTGCGCAATGCTTTCGCCCTGGCACCCGGCGCGGTCGTCAAAGGCCGGCACCTGGCTCTGGTCGACGACGTACTGACCACCGGAGCCACGGCCCAGGCCCTGGCTCGCCTGTTGATGGACGCCGGGGCGGCGAGGGTCGACGTCTATTGCCTGGCCCGCACGCCCAAACCCGGCGAGACACCCTGACTTGACTCGCGCGGCCCAAGCGACCAACGTCCTCACCATCGTCACCACCCAAAGCGACTTGTCATGTCTTTGCCAACCTTGCTGTCCCAGCACATTGTCCGCCGTCCGCAGCGCATCGCCCTGCTGCAGCACATCGCCGAACAAGGCTCGATCACCCGCGCGGCAAAAAGTGCGGGCCTGAGCTACAAGGCTGCCTGGGATGCGATCGATGAGCTGAACAACCTGGCGCAGAAGCCGCTGGTGGAGCGGATTGTCGGCGGCAAGGGCGGCGGCGGTGCGCGCCTGTCCAACGAAGGCGAGCGGGTGTTGCGCCTGTACCAGAAGCTGCAAGCCTTGCAGACCCAAGTGCTGGAAGCAGCTGAAGACGCGAGCGATCTGGATCTGCTCGGGCGCCTGATGCTGCGCACCAGCGCGCGCAATCAGTTGCACGGCAAGGTGATTGCGATCGAACCTCAGGGACGCAACGACCTGATTCGCCTCGAAGTCGCCGAAGGCGTGATCGTCGCCGCGCAAATTACCCACGACAGCACCGAGCGCCTGGAACTGCAAATCGGCACTGAAGTCGTGGCATTGATCAAGGCCGGCTGGCTCGACGTGCTGCAAATCGACTCTGTCGAAACGCCTGAAAACAATTGCCTCAGCGGCATCATCGAAAAAATCCTCGACGCCGACGACGGTCCCAGCGAAGTGCGCATCACCCTGCCCAACGGCCTGACTCTATGCGCCTTGGCCGAACAGAGTCATCTGCAAGCATCGGAGCTGACGTGTGGTAAACCGGTGCGCGTGGAGTTTTCGCCGTCCAAGGTACTGCTGGGCACACCACTGTAAGCAGAACTGCAACAAAAGGTTCATGACTCATCATTAAGGTGTCTGCAAAATCCGCAGGGAGCCTGAAATGAGCCTATTAGAAGAAAACCAGTCCACCGACCTCGAAACCATGGTCGGCCTCAGCCGTCGCGGCTTCATCAGCGCAGGTGCCCTGTGCGGCGCGGCGATGTTCCTTGGCGGCAACCTGCTGAGCCGCAGCGTGATGGCCGCCAGTGTCAGCGCCGGCAACAGCCAGTTGCTGGGTTTCGACAGCATTGCCGCCGCCACCAGCGACACCATCACCCTGCCACCGGGCTACAAGTCCTCGGTGCTGATCAGCTGGGGCCAGCCCCTGCACAAGGACGGTCCGGCGTTCGACCCGAGCGGCAACGGCAGCGCCGAACATCAGGAAGTCCAGTTCGGCGACAACAACGATGGCATGAGCCTGTTCGAATTTCCGGGCGAAAAAGACCGGGCGCTGATGGCGATCAACAACGAATACACCAACTACCGCTACCTCTACGCCCACGGCGGCATGCCGCAATCGGCGCAAGAAGTGCGCAAGGCGCTGGCCTGCGAAGGTGTGTCGGTAATTGAAGTGCAGCGCAAGAACGGCCAATGGCAGTTCGTCCAGGGCTCACGCTACAACCGCCGCATTCACGGCAACGCACCGATCACCCTGAGCGGCCCGGCCGCCGGACATGCCCTGCTCAAAACCAGTGCCGATCCGCACGGCAAGAACGTCCTGGGCACCTTCCAGAACTGCGCCAACGGCAAGACGCCGTGGGGCACCTATCTGACCTGTGAAGAGAACTTCACCGACTGCTTCGGCAGCAGCAACGCCGAGCAGAAGTTCGACCCGGCGCAAAAACGCTACGGCGTGGTGGCCACCAGCAAAGAAATCAACTGGCACCAGCACGACGAGCGCTTCGACATGGCGAAGAACCCCAACGAGCTCAACCGTCACGGCTGGGTGGTGGAGATCGATCCGTTCGATCCGAAATCGACGCCGGTCAAACGTACGGCCCTGGGCCGCTTCAAGCACGAAAACGCCGCACTGGCCGAAACCGGCGACGGTCATGCCGTGGTGTACATGGGCGACGATGAACGCGGTGAGTTCATCTACAAATTCGTCAGCCGCGACAAGATCGACCACAAGAACCCCAAGGCCAACCGTGACATTCTCGACCACGGCACCCTGTACGTGGCGAGGTTCGATGCCGGCGACGGCAACGTCGATCACCCGAAAGGCCAGGGTGAATGGATCGAACTGACCCACGGCAAAAACGGCATCGACGCCAGCAGCGGTTTTGCCGATCAGGCCGAAGTTTTGATTCACGCGCGTCTCGCCGCCAGTGTGGTGAAAGCCACGCGCATGGACCGCCCGGAATGGATCGTGGTCAGCCCCATGGATGGCCAGGTCTACTGCACGCTGACCAACAACGCCAAACGCGGCGAAGACGGGCAACCGGCGGGCGGGCCGAACCCGCGCGAGAAGAACGTCTACGGCCAGATCCTGCGCTGGCGCACCGAGCGTGACGATCACGGCTCGAAAACCTTTGCCTGGGACCTGTTCGTCGTCGCCGGTAATCCGGGGGTTCACGCCGGCACACCAAAAGGCGGATCGTCGAACATCACGCCGCAGAACATGTTCAACAGCCCTGACGGCCTGGGCTTCGACAAGGCCGGACGCTTGTGGATTCTCACCGACGGCGATTCGAGCAACGCCGGAGACTTTGCCGGCATGGGCAACAACCAGATGCTCTGTGCCGATCCGGTAACCGGCGAGATTCGTCGCTTCATGGTTGGCCCGGTAGGTTGTGAAGTGACGGGGATCAGCTTCTCGCCGGACCAGAAAACCCTGTTTGTCGGGATTCAGCATCCGGGTGAAAACGGCGGTTCTACCTTCCCCGAGCACCTGCCCAACGGCAAGCCGCGGTCTTCGGTGATGGCGATTTCGCGGGAAGATGGCGGGATCGTCGGCGCCTGACAACCCCTCATCGCGAGCAAGCTCGCTCCCACAGGATTGGCGCGATTTCAAATCTGGCGCATGACCTGTGGGAGCGAGCTTGCTCGCGATGGCGGCAGCCCAGACACCACACATCCACTAAAACCGCGCCGTCTGCGCTACCATGCCTGGCCGGACGCAGCAGCCTGCTGCGCGCAGGAGTCAGCATGGCCCACCCGTTTGAAACCCTCACACCAGACCTCGTGCTCGATGCCGTCGAAAGCATCGGCTTTCTCAGCGACGCGCGCATCCTGGCGCTCAACAGCTACGAGAACCGCGTCTATCAGGTCGGTATCGAAGACGCCGAGCCGCTGATCGCCAAGTTCTACCGGCCGCAACGCTGGAGCAACGAAGCGATTCTGGAAGAGCACCAGTTCACCGCCGAACTCGCCGACTGCGAGGTGCCGGTCGTGGCGCCGTTGATCCACAACGGTGAAACCCTGCACGAACACAACGGTTTCCGTTTCACCCTGTTCCCCCGCCGTGGCGGCCGAGCACCGGAGCCGGGCAACCTCGACCAACTCTATCGCCTGGGCCAGTTGCTCGGGCGCCTGCATGCGGTCGGCTCGACCCGGCCGTTCGAGCACCGTGAAGCGCTGGCGGTAAAAAACTTCGGCCATGACTCGCTGGCCACATTGCTCGATGGCAACTTCATCCCCCGCAGCCTGCTGCCGGCCTACGAGTCAGTGGCCCGCGATCTGCTCAAGCGTGTGGGAGATGCCTACAGCAACACGCCTCACCAGAACATCCGCATGCACGGTGACTGCCACCCCGGCAACATGATGTGCCGTGACGAGATGTTCCATATCGTCGACCTCGACGACTGCCGCATGGGTCCGGCGGTACAGGACATCTGGATGATGCTCGCCGGCGATCGTCAGGATTGCCTGAGCCAGTTGTCGGAACTGATGGACGGCTACAACGAATTCCACGACTTCGATCCCCGTGAACTGGCCTTGATCGAACCGTTGCGCGCCCTGCGCCTGCTGCATTACAGCGCCTGGCTCGCCCGCCGCTGGGACGATCCTGCCTTCCCCCGCAGTTTTCCGTGGTTCGGCACCGAGCGTTATTGGGGTGATCAAGTGCTGGCGTTGCGCGAGCAGTTGGCGGCGCTCCAAGAAGAGCCACTGAAGCTCTTCTGACCCACCCTGCCC
>NZ_JAHBDG010000013.1:0-115788 GCF_019956305.1 Pseudomonas sp. BF-B-30
TCAAGCACCATGCTGGCAGCATGCAGCTTGAACTCGCGGGTATAGACCTTTCTTTCGTTCATGGAACCTCCAAGTTGGCGAAATCATATCGCCCTTAAGAGGTGTCCGGAATTATTAGGCCAGTTCAAGCTCGCTCCTACAGTTTGATCAGTGTTGTTCCCCAATCCAGTGATCAAAGCAGATCCCCTGTGGGAGCGGGCTTGCTCGCGAAGAGGCCAGTCGGTGCAATGAAAGCCTCTGTTTGATCGCCATCTCCTGACAGTCGCAACCTACGCTTTCTTGCGTAAGGGACTACGACTACGCCAGAATCCGCCGGCTTGTGCGCCTTACTCCCGGACTCTACCGTCTACCTGTCGCTGAACATCAGCGATCGGGTTTGGTAGCCCGGACATTCGGCGCATTGCGTCACCTCATATAGGGTTTCTTTGAAGCCCGTGATTTATGGTGGCCATGCGTAGGGCGCCTTCGGGTGCGCCGGTTTCCAAATGTCCGGTCTACCAACCTGCGTATGGCCATCACCCTTCGTTTGGTAGCGAGGTCGATGGCTCCTCTTTATACATTTGGGAGTTTCATCAATGCTGAAAATCACCCCCGATCCGCCGGACACCAACAACCTTTCCACCCAAATCAACGCCACCCCACGAAAACCCAGCCGAACATTCCTCATCGCACCGGGCCTCGACACCGAAACCCTGTTGGCCCACGCCTGCGAATCCCTCGCCTCGGCCAATGTCATGGCCAGCGACTTCGCCGGCCTGCTGGAAGGCTCCCAACGCAGCACGATGCTGGGGATTGCGCAGGTCATCATGCTGGGCGAGCTGGCGGTGAATCAGGCTCTCGATAATCTCGATCCGCAGGAATAGTTCTGCCCTTGTAGGAGCGAGCCTGCTCGCGATGGTCGTCAACGATAACGCTGGAAGCCTGACACCCAGCGGCGTTCTCCAGTCCATCGCGAGCAGGCTCGCTCCTACAGGTGAAAGGTGACCGGCAGAAACAAAAATGCCCCGCACTTGGCGGGGCATTTTTTGTTCAACGGTTAAGCCTTACAGCCCGTCGAGCATCGCCTTGTTACGCACAGCACCCTTGTCGGCGCTGGTGGCCAGCAGGGCGTAGGCTTTCAGGGCGGTGGTCACTTTACGTGGACGCACTTCCACCGGTTTCCAGCCTTTCTTGTCCTGCTCGACCCGGCGTGCCGCCAGTTCTTCGTCGCTGACCAACAGGTTGATCGAGCGGTTCGGAATGTCGATCAGCACTTTGTCGCCGTCCTGCACCAGGCCAATCGCGCCGCCGGCAGCCGCTTCAGGCGAAGCGTGGCCGATGGACAGACCGGAAGTACCGCCGGAGAAACGACCGTCGGTGAGCAGGGCGCAGGCTTTGCCCAGGCCTTTGGATTTCAGGTACGAAGTCGGGTAGAGCATTTCCTGCATGCCCGGGCCGCCTTTCGGGCCTTCGTAGCGAATGATGACGATGTCGCCTTCTTTCACTTCGTCGGCGAGGATGCCGCGTACGGCGCTGTCCTGGCTTTCGAAGATCTTCGCGTTGCCTTCGAACACGTGGATCGATTCGTCGACGCCAGCGGTTTTCACCACACAGCCATCCAGAGCGATGTTGCCGTAGAGGACGGCCAGGCCGCCTTCTTGCGAGTAGGCGTGCTCGACACTGCGGATGCAGCCGTTTTCACGGTCGTCGTCCAGGGTTTCCCAACGGGTCGACTGGCTGAACGCGGTTTGCGTCGGGATGCCCGCAGGACCGGCCTTGAAGAAGTGGTGCACGGCTTCGTCGGTGGTCTGGGTGATGTCCCACTTGGCGATGGCTTCTTCCATGCTGCGGCTGTGCACGGTCGGTAGCTGGGTGTGCAGCAAGCCACCACGGGCCAGCGAACCGAGGATGCTGAAGATCCCGCCGGCACGGTGCACGTCTTCCATGTGGTACTTCTGGATGTTCGGCGCGACCTTGCACAGTTGTGGCACGTTGCGAGAAAGACGGTCGATGTCGCGCAGGTCGAAATCGATCTCGGCTTCCTGGGCGGCAGCCAGCAAGTGCAGGATGGTGTTGGTGGAACCGCCCATGGCGATGTCCAGGGTCATGGCGTTTTCGAATGCCTGGAAGTTGGCGATGTTGCGCGGCAGTACCGACTGGTCGTTCTCGCCATAGTAACGCTTGCACAGCTCGACGATGGTGCGGCCGGCCTGCAGGAACAGCTGCTCGCGGTCGCTGTGGGTGGCCAGGGTCGAACCGTTGCCCGGCAATGCCAGACCCAGAGCTTCGACCAGGCAGTTCATCGAGTTGGCGGTGAACATGCCGGAGCACGAACCGCAGGTCGGGCAGGCGCTACGCTCGTACTCGGCGACTTTCTCGTCAGAAGCGCTGGAGTCGGCGGCGATCACCATGGCGTCGACCAGGTCGAGGCCGTGGGAAGCGAGTTTGGTCTTGCCGGCTTCCATCGGGCCGCCGGAGACGAAGATCACCGGGATGTTCAGGCGCAGTGACGCCATCAGCATGCCAGGGGTGATCTTGTCGCAGTTGGAGATGCACACGATGGCGTCGGCGCAGTGGGCGTTGACCATGTACTCGACGGAGTCGGCGATGATCTCGCGACTCGGCAGCGAATACAGCATGCCGTCGTGGCCCATGGCGATGCCGTCGTCCACGGCGATGGTGTTGAATTCTTTTGCCACACCGCCAGCGCGTTCGATCTCGCGGGCGACCAGTTGGCCCAGGTCCTTGAGGTGGACGTGGCCCGGTACGAACTGGGTGAAGGAGTTGGCAATGGCGATGATCGGCTTCTTGAAGTCGTCATCTTTCATCCCCGTGGCGCGCCACAGAGCGCGGGCGCCGGCCATGTTGCGGCCGTGGGTGGATGTTTTCGAGCGGTAATCAGGCATGAAGCACTCCGGGCGGCTAATCAGGTATCAAAAGGGAAGTGAGCTTCTATTGACGTCTGGAACACTCAGAAATGGCCGCGTGTCCGGAAGTTGCCGATAACTTTGCGGGATCGCCGCGCGCTTCAGCTTGAGCTCATAAACCCGCCGGGGATGACTGGCGATGAATGTTCGCGATTCTACACGGCTGGCGGCTGGAGGGAATGGCTGCAAGCATTCACAAGACGTTCGGCGACCACCCCTGTAGGAGCGAGCTTGCTCGCGACGAACCCGAGAACGCTGCGGGGTGCCAGGCTTCCCGCGTCATCGTTGACCACCATCGCGAGCGAGCTCGCTCCTACAGGGATTAGCGTTGTGCATCAGAGCCAGATGGCGTCCCACAGTGGGTAGTCTCCAACCCGAGTCACAAGCCCGGCACGCAAAGGGTTGGCGATGATGTATCGGGCTGCTGCTTTCAGGTCTTCCTCGCGGCGCAGGGCCCGGTCGAAGTAGCCTTTTTGCCATACAGCGGCACAATGGCCTCGCTTCTGATTAATGAGTCGAGTGCAACGAGATTTGGTGGATTGCACCAGCTTCGGCAAATCACCGCTGTGCAATTCAACCAGCCAGTGAAAGTGATCGGGCATGACCACCCAAGCTATAGACGTGGCAAAGCCGGCCTCCTGAGCCCTTCTGAACTCGTGCACCAAAAAGCGGCCAGTGCGCCAATCCTGGAAGATCGGTTGTCGTTCATGGGTGACTGCGGTCAGGTGGTAGATCCGACCGGGTTGCGAGAAACGGCCTGCGCGTAATCGATGGGCATTTGGCGTGTTGGACATTCCGTTGTCCTCTTCGAAGATATGAAGAGAAAACGGTAGGCGTGGGGCGAGCGGTTGTCGTTTTGACAGTGGAACAGAATGTGTCCTGCACCTGTAGGAGCGAGCCTGCTCGCGATGAACCCGAGAACGCCGCGGGGCATCAGGTTCCCCGCGTTATCGTTGACGACCATCGCGAGCAAGCTCGCTCCTACAGTGGTCTGTGTTGTTAGCTGTTTGGCAACAACCGGCAGGTAATGCTCTTGATGTAGCGGGTTTCCGGGATGGCCGGATGCACCGGATGATCCGGACCCTGGCCGCCGCGCTCTAGCATCTGGATATTGCGGTCCAGGTGGCGGGCGCTGGTCAGCAGGATGTTCTGCAGGTCGTCTTCCGGCAGGTGCATCGAGCAGGATGCGCTGACCAGGATGCCGTCCTTGGTCAGCAGGCGCATGGCTTGCTCGTTCAGGCGGCGGTAGGCGCCTTCGCCGTTTTTCATGTCTTTCTTGCGTTTGATGAACGCCGGCGGGTCGGCCACGATCACGTCGAAGCGTTCTTCGCTGGCTTTCAGCTCTTTGAGGGCTTCGAACACGTCGCCTTCGATGCAGGTCATTTTTTCGGCGAAGCCGTTCAGCGCGGCGTTGCGCTCGACGCCGTCGAGGGCGAAGGCCGACGCATCGACGCAGAACACTTCACTGGCGCCGAACGCGGCAGCCTGCACGCCCCAGCCACCGATGTAGCTGTAGAGGTCCAGTACGCGCTTGCCCTTGGCATAAGGCGCCAGGCGTGCGCGGTTCATGCGGTGGTCGTAGAACCAGCCGGTTTTCTGACCCTGGATGACTGGCGCTTCGAATTTCACGCCGTTCTCTTCGAGGGCAACCCACTCCGGCACCAGGCCGAACACGGTTTCGACGTAGCGGTTGAGGCCTTCGGCGTCACGGGCAGCGGAGTCGTTCTTGAACAGAATGCCGCTTGGCTTGAGCACTTGGGTCAGCGCCGCGATCACGTCGTCTTTATGGGCTTCCATGGTCGCCGATGCGATCTGCACCACCAGGATGTCGCCGAAACGGTCAACCACCAGGCCTGGCAGCAGGTCGGAATCGCCGTAGACCAGGCGATAGAACGGCTTGTCGAACAGGCGCTCGCGCAGGGACAGGGCCACGTTCAGGCGGTGCACCAGCAGCGATTTGTCCAGCGGCAGCTTGATGTCGCGCGACAGCAAACGGGCGCAGATCAGGTTGTTCGGGCTCATGGCGACGATGCCCAGAGGCTTGCCGCCGGCGGCTTCGAGGATCGCCTGGTCGCCGGCCTTGAAACCGTGCAAAGGCGTAGCGGCTACATCGATTTCGTTGCTGTAGACCCACAAGTGACCGTTGCGCAGACGACGGTCGGCGTTGGCTTTGAGGCGCAGGCTAGGCAGGGACATGTCGTCGCTCCGGAAAAAAGAGCGGGAGTATAGCGTGTTGAGGCCCCGGATTGGCCTGCAAGTGGACATGTGGCGAGGGTTGTCTTGCGATTTGGTATGTCGGATCCAACTTCATAAAGGTTAGAATCGCCGTCTGACCCAGAGTGTGCACACATGTCCCAAGAGCTGACTTCCGAACAGATCCAACAAGCCCTGCAGGGCATCAGCGTACCGGCCCAGCCGCAAATCATGGTGGATTTGCAGATGGAGCAGTACATGCCCGACCCGGATCTGGAAGTCATCGCCAAGCTGATCTCCCAGGATCCGGGACTTTCCGGTTCCCTGCTGAAGATCGTCAATTCGCCGTATTACGGGCTGAGCAACAAGATTGCTTCGATCCAGCGCGCGGTGAACCTGCTGGGCAGCCGTTCAATCATCAACCTGATCAATGCGCAGTCGATCAAGGGCGAGATGAATGACGACACCATTGTCACCCTGAACCGTTTCTGGGACACCGCTCAGGACGTGGCCATGACCTGTCTGACCCTGGCCAAGCGCATCGGCATTGAAAATGGCGATGAAGCGTATGCCCTGGGCCTGTTCCACGACTGCGGCGTGCCCTTGATGCTCCAGCGTTTCCCCGACTACATGGGCGTTCTGGAGCAGGCCTATGCCAACGCCAGCGCCGAATGCCGGGTGGTGGACACGGAGAATCAGGTGTTCAATACCAATCACTCGGTGGTCGGGTATTACACGGCCAAGTCCTGGCGTCTGCCGGAACATGTGAGTGCTGCGATCGCCAATCACCACAATGCCCTGGCGATATTCAGTGATGAATCTTCGCGCAACAGTTCGTTGAAGAACCTGCTGGCGATCCTGAAGATGGCCGAGCATATTTGCGCGTCGTACCGGGTGCTGGGCAATCAGGCCGAAGATCACGAGTGGAGCAGCATCGCGCCGCTGGTGCTCGATTATGTCGGCCTCTCGGACTACGACTTCGAGACCCTCAAACAGACGATCCGCGACCTCGGCACTCATCGCTGAGTGTCGGAACCTTCCAGGCCATGCGCCTGATCCGAGAGCACCATGCCTGAATTGCCAGAAGTCGAAACCACCCGTCGCGGTATCGCGCCGTTCCTGGAAGGCCAGCGGGTCAGCCGGGTGATCGTGCGTGAACGCCGCTTGCGCTGGCCAATTCCAGAGGACCTTGATGTGCGGTTGTCCGGGCAGCGCATCGTACTGGTGGAGCGTCGCGCCAAGTACCTGCTGATCAATGCCGAAGTCGGCACCTTGATCAGCCATTTGGGCATGTCAGGCAATTTGCGTCTGGTGGAGGCCGGGCTGCCGGCGGCCAAGCATGAGCATGTGGACATCGAACTGGAGTCGGGTCTGGCCTTGCGTTACACCGACCCACGGCGTTTCGGCGCAATGCTCTGGAGCCTCGCCCCGCTCAATCACGAATTGCTGATCCGCCTGGGGCCGGAACCACTGACCGACCTGTTCGACGGCGAGCGCCTGTTCCAGCTGTCCCGTGGACGTTCGATGGCGGTCAAGCCGTTCATCATGGATAACGCGGTAGTGGTGGGCGTCGGCAATATCTACGCGACCGAAGCGTTGTTCGCTGCCGGGATCGACCCGCGTCGCGAAGCCAAGAGCATTTCCCGTGCGCGTTACTTGAAGCTGGCCATCGAGATCAAGCGCATCCTGGCGGCCGCTATCGAGCGCGGTGGTACCACGCTGCGGGACTTTATCGGTGGCGACGGTCAGCCTGGTTATTTCCAGCAGGAACTGTTCGTGTACGGCCGTGGTGGTGAGCACTGCAAGGTCTGTGGCACGGGCCTTCGGGAAGTGAAACTCGGGCAGCGTGCCAGCGTTTTTTGCCCGCGCTGCCAGAGCTGACAGTCAGTTACAGCTTCAGTGAGGCTGATGACGCCTTCGCGAGCAAGCCCGCTCCCACAGGGGGAACGCATTCCAGATGTGGGAGCGGGCTTGCTCGCGAAGGCGGCCTGAAAGTCGCCGAATGACTTAAGCCTTGCCGGTAATCTTGCGGTACTTCTCCATCAACTGTTCTTCAGTCTCCGGATGAGCTTCGTCCAGTGGAATGCAATCCACCGGGCAGACTTGCTGGCACTGCGGTTCGTCGTAGTGGCCGACACACTGGGTGCACAGGTTCGGGTCGATCACGTAGATCTCTTCGCCTTGGGAAATGGCGGCGTTCGGGCACTCGGGTTCGCAGACGTCGCAGTTGATGCAATCGTCGGTGATGATCAGGGACATGCTAACTCCAGCCGGGGCGGCAGGCCCGGGCGCAATAAACCAATGCGTCTAATTGTGCCGCATTGGCGCCTGCGTTGCACGCAGGTGCGACGTACTGTAGGAGCCAGCCTGCTGGCGATGAAGCCGAGAACGCCGCGGGGTGTCAGGTTTCCCGCGTTATCGTTGACGTCCATCGCGAGCAGGCTCGCTTCTACAGATTACTTCTTGAAGCGTTCGGTCAGTGCGTCCGCCACCACAGGGTGCACGAACTTGGTGATATCGCCGCCCAGGGCTGCGATTTCACGGACCAGCGTCGAGGAAATGAACGAATAACGCTCGGACGGGGTCAGGAACAGGCTTTCCACGTCCGGCGCCAACTGGCGGTTCATGTTGGCCAGCTGGAATTCGTATTCGAAGTCCGACACCGCGCGCAAACCACGCAGGAACACGTTGGCATTCTTCTCTTTGGCGAAGTGCGCCAGTAGCGTCGAGAAGCCGACGACTTCAACGTTCGGCAGATGTTTAGTCACCTCGCGCGCCAGTTCTACCCGTTGTTCCAGAGGAAACAGCGGGTTTTTCTTCGGGCTCGCGGCGACGGCGATGATCACGTGATCGAACAGGCGCGAGGCGCGTTCGACCAGATCGCCATGGCCCTTGGTAATAGGGTCGAAGGTACCTGGGTACAACACTCGGTTCATCGCGTCGTCCTGGCGGGAATCCGTTGGGGAGTCGGATGGTATCGCAGCCTTCCCGGTCGGCCAAGTCGCCTGTTGGGTAAGAAAGCACTATAGACGATGGGAATAATCGTTATTTTCATGGGTTTTTTAAACGTTCAGCCAGGGATGTCGCCAGTTGCGCCGTCAGTCCATAGACCGACAGCTGCGGATTGGCGCCAATGCTGGTGGGGAACAGCGAGCCGTCGTGGATCGACAGATTGCCCAGTTGATGATGCCGGCCGAGGCTGTCGGTCACTGCGATTGTCGGGTCTTCACCCATGGCGCAACCGCCCATCACATGGGCACTGCCCAGGCGTGTGCGATACAACTCCAGGCTCAGGCCGTCGATCAGCGTGCGCGCTTCGGCGAGGGTCTTCACGTAGCGGGCGTCGGCGTGCATCGGCATCACGGCCTTGGCGCCACCGGCAAACTGGATCTCGGCCATGGTATGGAAGGCCCGGCGCAATCCATCCCAGGCGTAAGGCGAGAGCTGATAATCCAGCACCGGCGTGTCATCGCTGCGCAATTCGACGCTGCCACCGGGGCTGTCCGGGTGAAAACCGTCCCGCAGCAACGCCAGCATGGCGTGGGTATGGGCCAGATTGGCCATGTGTTGCGAGTTTTCCTGGCCGAAACCACCGAGCAATGTCGTGGCCAGCGCCGGGTGCAGAGGCGGGACTTCCAGTTTGTAGGACATTTTGCCCGTGGTGCCGTCCTGCCATTGGAAATGGTCGGAATAGATCGACTGCGGCGCGCCGTAGAAGGGGTTGACCACTTCGTCGAACAACGCGGCGGACATGTTTACCGGGTGCAGGAATGTGCGTTTGCCCAGGCGCTTGTGCGGGTCGGGTGCCCCGGAACGCATCAGCAAGGCCGGGCTGTTGATGCCGCCACCGGCCAGCACGAAATGCCGCGCCTTGACCGTGATGGTGCGTCCGGTCGGTGCGACGCAGCGTTCATCCATCGCCGAACATTGCAGGCCGGTGACCTTGTCGCCGCTGATCGTGAGTTTTTCGGCGCGGGCCAGGTAAAGCAGCTCACCGCCTTTTTCCAGTGTCGCCGGAATGGTGGTGACCATCATCGATTGCTTGGCGTTGGTCGGGCAGCCCATGCCGCAGTATCCGAGGTTCCAGCAGCCGCGAACGTTGCGCGGGATGACGTGCCATGAGTAATTCAGTGCTTCGCAGCCCTTGCGGATCACATCGTTGTTGGCGTTGGGCGGCACCATCCACGGCGCGACGCCCAGGCGTTGCTCCATTTTCTCGAACCACGGCGCCATTTCCGCCGGGCTGTGGCCCTTGACGTTGTGCTCTTTGGCCCAGTGTTCCAGGGTCGGCTCCGGGGTACGGAAACTTGAGGTCCAGTTGATCAGCGTGGTACCGCCCACCGCCCGGCCCTGGAGGATGGTGATCGCGCCGTCCTTGCTCATGCGGCCAATGCCTTCCTGATAAAGGTTGGCGTAGGCCTCATCTTCGAGCAGCTTGAAGTCGCTGCTGGTCTTGAGAGGGCCTTCCTCGATCAGCAATACCTTGTATCCGGCTGCGCTGAGGATTTCGGCGGTGGTGCCGCCGCCGGCACCGCTGCCGATGATCGCCACGTCCGCTTCGAGTGTAAGGTCCTGGGTCAGTTGCGAGCCGTTGTAGGTTTTCCAGCCTCGGGCCATGCCTTCGCGGAACGGATCGGGTACGGGCATTTTCGGATTCTCTTTTTATTGTTGGAGTAGGCGGTGAAGCGGCTGACGCTATCGCGGGCAAGCCCGCTCCCACAGGATCGAGTCGTTCACAAAAGGTGCGGCCACCTCAAACCTGTGGGAGCGAGCTTGCTCGCGATGGAGGCGACTCGGTATCAGACGGTTGGCGGCCCGGGATACCCGCAATGCGCCCACGATTCCTTGCGGCCGTACCAGGCCATCATCACCAGTTGCAGCAAGGAGCTGTGGCCCATGCGCAACAGGCTCAACGAGCTGTTTTCCCAGCGATCGAGAAAGGCTCGGATGTCGTTGGCACTGGCGTTTTCCCAGCTGCCCCAGATCCCGGTCAGCGGTCCGCGGGTCACGGCCATTCCCAGCACATCGAACAGTTGTTGAGTCAGCTTGAGCATTTCCGGCGACAGGTGGGCCAGGCTGTAATCCAGGCTTTTCAGCGTGCCATCGACAGCCTCGGGCATCCGTTCGGCGGTCACGGCACCCTCGAGCATGACCGGGATCAGCGCCCGCAAAAACAGCAGGTCGCCGCTGCGTAACGTGACGAAGCCATTGGCCGGGACGCTCGACGAACATCCGCTGAGGCTGGCTCCGAGTCCGGCGGTGGCGAGGAAAGCTGTGGCGCCGAGGCTGAATTTAAGCAACCCGCGCCGTGACAGCGCGGGTGTATCGGACAGGCTGGGGGTCATTATTGTTATTACCCGACGGTGATTATCGTTAGCGGATGAACAGCTTCTGGATCAGCTTCTGAATCGACTTGCCGTACGGCGGATAGATCAACTTCGCGGCGTTGAACCGTTGTTTGATCAACACGCCCTTGGCTTTGCTGAAGGTCAGAAACCCTTCATGTCCGTGATAGTGGCCCATGCCCGAGGCACCAATGCCACCAAACGGCATGTCGTCCTGGGCGACGTGCAGCAGGGTGTCGTTCAGGCACACGCCGCCGGAATGGGTTTCGTGCAGCACGCGCTGTTGTTCGCGCTTGTCGTAGCCGAAGTAATACAGCGCCAGTGGGCGAGGGCGCTGGTTGATATAGGCAAATGCCTGCTCCAGATCCTTGTACGGCACGATCGGCAGCAGCGGCCCGAAGATTTCGTCCTGCATCACCGTCATCTCGTCCGTGACATTGAGCAGCAGGCTATGGCTCATGCGGCGGCCCTGGCCCTGGTCGAACAGCGGCATCAGCAACGCACCCTTGCTGGTGGCGTCACTGACGTAGCCGTTGAGACGCGCCAGTTGTCGCTCATTGATGATCGCGGTGTAGTCCGGGTTGTCGGCCAGCGTCGGATAAAACCCACGGACGGCTGTGCGATAGGCTTCGACGAAAGCTCCGACGCGATTCTCCGGCACCAGCACATAGTCCGGGGCCACGCAGGTCTGGCCGGCATTCAGGGTCTTGCCGAAGGCGATGCGCTCGGCGGCGTCCTTGAGCGGCACATCCCGGGAAACGATGGCCGGGGATTTGCCGCCCAGTTCCAGGGTCACCGGGGTCAGGTTTTCCGCGGCGGCGCGCATGACGTGTTTGCCGATGCTGGTGGCGCCAGTGAACAGCAGGTGATCGAACGGCAGGCGTGAAAACGCCACGCCCATATCAGCCTCGCCCAGGACCACGCAAACCAGGTCTTCGGGGAAGATTCGCGCCAGCAGTTGCTTCATCAGCAGGCCGGTCGCGGGGGTCGACTCACTGAGCTTGAGCATCACCCGATTGCCCGCCGACAGCGCGCCGACCAACGGACCGATGGCCAGATACAGCGGGTAGTTCCACGGCACGATGACCCCGACCACGCCCAGCGGTTGGTAAACCACTTTGGCCGAAGCCGGCTGGAAAGCGGCGCCCACTTTGCGTCGCGAGGCTCGCATCCAGCCCTTGAGGTGTTTGCTGGCGTAATGGATGCCGTGCAGGCTGGGCATCAGTTCCGCGAGCAGGGTTTCATCGGCGCTGCGATGGCTGAAGTCCTGGCTGATCGCATCGATCAGGGCCTGGCGTTCATTGCTCAACAAATCCTTTAGCGCCTTGAGCCATTGCTGGCGCTGCGCGGCCGGTGGCATCGGGTTGGCGGCGTACGCGGCACGCTGGGCGTCGAACAGGGCCTGAAGCTCTTCCAGCGGCTGCTGTAGGTTCTGCAGGTAGGAAATTTCAGCAGTCATGGTCGGCTCCGGATTTATTGTAATGAAGCACTTTCTAGAGTCTATGCTCTAAAAAGTCAAATGACATCCTGGAACAGCTTTGTTTTATCCGCTCGCGGATAGATCTAAGATGCCCGTCAACGCACTCTGAATTAAAGCTCAAGCCATGGCCCCACGGATCAAAACCAGCGAGCGCATCGTGCAGAACAGCCTGGAGCTGTTCAACCAGCAGGGCGAGCGCAGCATCAGCACCAACCACATCGCTGCCCATATGGAAATTTCCCCGGGCAACCTGTACTACCACTTCCCGAACAAGCAGGCGATCATCGCGGTGCTGTTCAGCGAGTACGAAAGCCTGGTGGACAGCTTCCTGCGCCCGCCCCAGGGTCGTGCCGCCACGGTGGAAGACAAACGCTTCTACCTCAAGGAGCTGCTGTCGGCGATGTGGCGCTACCGGTTTCTGCATCGCGATCTCGAACATTTGCTCGACAGCGATCCGGACCTGGCCGACCGCTATCGACGTTTCTCCCAGCGCTGCCTGATACAGGGGGCGGCGATCTACGAAGGTTTCGTCGCCGCCGGCATCCTGAAGATGGACAAGGTGCAGATCGAGTCCCTGACGCTCAATGCCTGGATCATCCTCACGTCCTGGGTGCGCTTCCTGTGCACCACGCGGGAGAACTCCAGCCACTTGAGCGAGCAGGCCATTAAACGCGGGGTGTACCAGGTGCTGGTGCTGGAGGCCGGGTTCGTTACGGACCAGGCCCGCGATGCGGTCAGCGCCTTGTTCGAAGAGTTTTACGTGCCCCTGGCCCAGGCACTGGAAGAAGTACAGTAGGATCAAGGCCGAGTTAATCACAGGAGCCCGCTATGCCCATTGCGCAACTGATCAGCCCGCAAGCACTGGACCTGAAAAAGGACCAGCCGGGGCTGGTGATTCTGGATTGTCGTTTTGCCCTCGAAGACCCGGATTACGGTCAGCGCAGCTATGCCGAAGGGCACATCGCCGGTTCGAGCTATGCCGACCTCGAGCGTGACCTGAGTGGCGCCGTGGTCAAGGGCGTGACCGGGCGTCATCCGTTGCCCGAGCCGGCGCAACTGATCGAGCGCCTGCAAGCCTTTGGCATCAATGCCGATAGCGAAGTGGTTCTGTATGACGACGGTCCGGGGGCCTATGCGGCGCGGGCCTGGTGGTTGCTGGCATGGTTGGGCAAGCGCGACGGTGTGTTCATCCTTGATGGCGGTCTGAAGGCCTGGCACGCGGCCGGTTTGCCGCTGAGCCTGGATGCGCCGGCGATGCCCTGTGGCTCCTTCACCGGCAGTCCTGATACGGCGTTGCTGATCAGTGCCGAGCAGCTGCAAAAGCGCCTTGCACGGCCGGAACTGACCCTGCTCGATGCCCGCGCACTGCCGCGCTTCAAGGGTGAGGTGGAACCGATCGATCCGATTGCCGGGCACATCCCCGGCGCCCAGTGTGCTGCGTTTACCGAGAACCTGGGCAGCGACGGGCGCTTCCTGTCGGCCGATCAGCTCAAGCAGCGTTTTGCCGCGAAACTGGGCGATCGTTCGCCAAATGATCTGGTGGCGTACTGCGGTTCCGGCGTGACGGCGTGCCACAACCTGTTTGCGTTGTGTCTGGCCGGTTATCCGTTGGGTTCGTTGTATGCCGGGTCGTGGAGCGAGTGGATCAACGAGCCTGCGCGGGGCATTGCCACCGGCGAATGAACGCCACATAACCCTGTGGGAGTGGGCTTGCTCGCGAAAGCGGTGTGACAGTCAAAGAAGATGTTGACTGAACCACCGCTTTCGCGAGCAAGCCCGCTCCCACATTGGTGTTTCGTCGCTATCAGGATCCGGGTAACTGCCGGGCTGTGCGATACGCCCCCGGTCCAACCCCATACACCTGCTTGAACTGCCGGCTCAGATGGCTCTGGTCGGCAAACCCCAGTTGCATCGCGACTTCCAGCGGCAGACAACCACTTTGCAGCAAGGCCCGCGCCCGGGCGATGCGCTGTTGCATCAGCCAGGTGTGCGGCGGCATGCCGGTGGCCCGGCGGAACACCCGGGCGAAATGGAATGGCGAGAGATTGACCGCCGTCGCCAGCGCTTCCAGTGAGGGCGGTGCTGCCAATTGCGAGTGCAGCAATTCCTTGGCCAGGCTCACGGCCCGGTGTTCCTTGCCGGGTTTGCCGGCATCAGGCACCGCCGCATGACGCTGCAACAGCGACAGCACCAGTTCACGCCAGACCGTTTGTTGCTGCAATGCGCTGGCGGGGCTTTCCAGCAAGCGGTGAAGTTGGCAGAACCCGTTCACCAGATCCTGGTCGCGATACAGCGTGGCACCGAAGGCCGGCAAGTGGTGGGTTGGCAGTTCGAGTTCGGCCAGCAGCGAGGTCATCTGCCCGCTGTCCGGATAGAACGCCCGGTAAAGCCAGCCATCCTCGGTGCCTTTGTGACCGGTGTGCAGTTCATCAGGGTTGATCAGCACCAGCGTGCCGCTGCCCGCCAGGTGTTCGGCGCCGCGATAGCGATAACGCTGGGCGCCGGCCATGATCATGCCGATCACATAGCCGTCATGCACATGTGGGGCGAAACGATGGTCGATGTAGCGGGCGGACAGTAACTCGACCCCGGCCAGTGGCGGGGTTTGCCAGAAGTGGATCGATTCGCCTTGGTCAGCGTCCATGATTCAAGAGCGCCCTATGGCGGCCAGCCACTCGGGGATGCGTCGTTCCAGGTAGTAACCCGGTTGCCTGAGCGTACCGTCGACGAAGCCGACATGCCCGCCATTGGCTTGCAGTTCGAATTGCGTGCAAGCGGACAACTCATCGACCTGCGGCAGGCTGTGGGGAAACACGAAGGGGTCGTCGGCGGCCTGAATCATCAAGGTCGGCGTACGAATTTCGCCAAGGAAATAGCGGCTGGAGGCGCGGCGATAGTAATCCTCGGCATCGGCGAAACCGTGCAGTGGTGCAGTGACGCGTCCGTCGAAATCCCAGAACGTGCGCATGTTTTCCAGGGATCCGAGGGCCGCCAGGGCTGCCAGGCCCTCCTCGCGTCCGTCATGCTGGAATTGCCGCTGCTTGTTCTTGATGTAGGCGACCATCTCGCGCATGAAATGCGCCTGGTAAACCTTGGAGAAGCCTTGCCCGATACGGTCGGCGCACTGGTCCAGGCAGAACGGCACCGACACCGCCACGGCGCCCGTCACGCCGCTGTCGCTGCCGGTTTCGCCCAAATGCTTGAGCAGGACATTACCGCCCAGGGAGTAACCCACCGCATACAGTGGCGCGAGAGGCCGTTTGGCCCGCAAGTGCCTGATGGTTTCGGCCAGGTCTTCGCTGGCGCCGGAATGGTAGCTGCGCGGCAACAGGTTGGGTTCGCCCGAACAGCCGCGCCAGTTCAGTGCGACGCTCGCCCAGCCTCGGTCACCCAGGGCTTTTTGCATGCCGGCGACATAAGGCGAATTCGAGGACCCGGTGAGCCCGTGCAATACCAGCACCAACGGTGCGTCGGCGCTGTGCGGGCCGTGCCAGTCGAGATCGAGAAAATCGCCGTCTTCAAGCCATAGACGCTCGCGTTCGCGACCGATGTGCACGGTTTTACGCCACAGCGGCCCCCACAAGGTTTGCAAGTGCGGATTGCCGAGGCCGAAGGCGGGGGTGAAGGTTTTCATGGGGAATGGGGGGGCTTGTAGTGAGACATTCTGTTCAATTGCAGACCGCTGCTTGCGAAATGCAGAGGAACTCATGGGGCGTGTGGTGCTCGCCGCAAGTTGCTAACTTGCCATAAACCACGAGGGTTCGCGACCGGCAAGAGAAGCCCCTGCGCAATGGTCGCACAGGGGCTGGTTTTCAGGGGCTGATGATTACACCGGGGTTTCGTTACGCCGAGGTCTTTTTCTCGATGGGAAACACATGTGCCACGGTTGCGCGTTCGCGAGTGAAGTAGGCGTTGGCGGCGTGCTGAATATCCTGCGCCGTGACGCTGCGTAATTGCGCGACCTCAAGATCGATCAACTGCCATGGCTGAGCCGATCCAAAAAGATAGCCGATACTACTCGAGTGTCCTTGAGGGGTGTCGTAGAGCGCCAGTCGGGTAGTACTTTCTTGAACGATGGCGGGTTCGATGTCCTCGGCTGTGAACGGCACGCGCTTGATGTCATCCAGTAATGCCCACAGATCAGCTTCGGCTTGCTGCGGATCACCCTTGAAGTAGAAAGCGAGGGTGAATTGATTATTGGCTCGACAGAGTCGAAAGACATTCGCAAAGATTGTAGAGCGGTCGTCATTCTCGAATGACTTCAGGCGTGCAGAGGACTCAAGCAGGGAGGACAATACTTCCAGTGCCCTGACGGATTGCGGGTCGGGTGCGTTCTCCATCCCAGGTGTGTTGAATATGACGAGCATCAGCGGGTATTCGGTTTCCAGAAATTGCGTTATCTGGCGGTAGCCGGGTTCTGACGGTCCTTTTATCAAGGGCCTGAAGGGAGCGATACGCTGGTCCTCCGATCCAAAGTGTCGCTCGACCAGTCGTTTTGCCTCTTCAGCCTCGACATCGCCGACAATCACCAGGCAGGCATTACTGGGGCAATACCGGTTCTGGCGCCAGTTTCTGAGGTGTTCGAAGGTCAGTCGTTCAAGATTGTCGGCAATCGTTTCCCGGGGCCTGTAGTAACTATGCCCGGTGGTTACCAGTGCGTCGATTTCCGGACTGAAACTGACTGGAGATATGAACAAGGACTTTTCCTTGTTGCGCAGAAGTTCCTCGTCCAGACAGGTGCGCAGCAATTCATCCGATAGTTCGTCCGTCATGATGGTCGACTGGATTTTGAGAGCGCTTTCCAGGTGTTCGGGGGCGATCAGTAGGCTGTCGCTCAACTTTACAGAGCCTCCGAAGCTTTGATGAATGGCTCCGGTCTCTTTGATGAAGTCGTCATAGTCACGCATCAGTGCATCTTGTAATACAGCTGTGACCCCGAAGTCTTCGGGGCGCTCGTCATCAGTTCCTACGGCAAAAACCAGTGTGATTCCGACCTGAGGGGTTCTGTGATCCTCGCGGACAATGACCCTAAGGCCATTGTCGAGGGTGAACTCATGGGTGGGGTTGGGCGTTCGTTCAGTCATTAGCTTGTTCATCCGTTAATCATCCATTGCATCCATGCGAGACATTTCGCACGTTTACGATGAGCCAGAAACAGAGAAACAAACCACTTCAGATGTGTTGCGTTTTAAGAAACAGCCGTTGTGCCGTGCAGGCCAGCGGCCTGCCCGTGCGCTTTATTCAGCGGGTTTTTCAGCGAGGCGCTGCCACAACGAGTAATACACGCGCCCGGATTTCTGCTCCCGGTGCAGGCGCCAGTTCTGCGGCAGGCCCAGGGTCGACGGCGCCGACTCGCTTTCGGTGTACACCCAGGCGTCTTCGGCCAGCCATTGGCGCTCTTCGAGCAACTTGCAAACGGCGGGCAGCAGGTTCTGGTTGAACGGTGGATCGAGGAACACCAGGTCGTAGGCCGTTGCGGTCTGGGTTTCCAGGTAGCGCAGGGCGTCGGCGGTCTGGACCTGGCCGTTGGTGCAGCGCAATGTGCCCAGGTGTTCCTTCAGGCTGGACACCGCGATGCTGCTGGCGTCCAGCGCCTGGCCCATGGCCGCGCCACGGGACAGGGCTTCGAGGAACAGCGCGCCGCTGCCGGTGAACGGGTCGAGCACCTTGGCGCCCGGCACGTAAGGCGCGAGCCAGTTGAACAGGGTTTCACGCACGCGGTCCGGCGTCGGGCGCAGGCCCGGGGCGTCGGGGAAGCTCAGCTTCCGGCTGCGCCATTCGCCGCCGATGATGCGCAGCTGGTTCACGCCGTTGTGGACGTTGCGGGCAGGTTTTTTCGAATGAGTAGCCATTAATGCTCCGGAACCCCGAGCGGCTGCTCGGAAGGTTTATCAGTAGGGGCCGGTAACGGCTTTTGCGGCACGGTCGGGCCAGCGCTGACGATGACCATCTTGTTCGTGCTCAGGTGTTTGTTCATGGCGGCTTTGACCTGCTCGACGGTCAGGGACTGGGACTGTTGCATGAAGTCCTCCAGGTGACTCAACGGCAAGTTGTAGAAACCGATGGCGCCCAGTTGGCCGACGATATCGGCGTTGCTGGCGGTGGACAGCGGGAAGCTGCCGGCCAGTTCGCGCTTGGCGTCGTCGAGCTCTTTTTCGGTCGGGCCGGTTTTAAGGTAGTCGGCCAGCACATCCTGCACCAGTTTCAGGGTGCCCTCGCTCATCTCGGCGCGGGTTTGCAGGTTGATCATGAACGGGCCACGCGCCTGCATCGGCGTAAAGCCCGAATACACGCCGTAAGTCAGGCCACGCTTCTCGCGCACTTCGCTCATCAAGCGGGTGCCGAAGCCGCCGCCACCGAGAATCTGGTTACCCATGGACAATGCCGCGTAGTCCGGGTCATCGCGATCGATGCCCAGTTGCGCGAGCATCAGGTTGGTTTGCTTGGACGGGAACTCGATATGGCCGACGCTGGCCTTGGGCTCAGCGGGTTGCGCAATTTTCGGCAAGGCCGGGCCTTTGGGCAGGGCGCCGGAAACCTGGGCGGCAATCGCTTCGGCTTCCGTGCGGGACAGGTCGCCGACCAGTGCGATCACCACGTTACCGGCTGCGTAGGCTTTCTCGTGGAAAGCACGCAGCTGGGCCTGGGTAATCGCCGGTACGGTTTTCGCCGTGCCGTCGCTGGCGTGTGCATACGGGTGATCACCGTACAAGCGGTTCATCAGCTCCAGGCTCGCCAGTTTGCCGGGGTTCTGTTTCTGGTATTCGAAACCGGCAAGCATCTGGTTCTTGATGCGGGCCAGCGAATCGGCAGGGAAAGTCGGCTTGCCGATGACTTCGGCGAACAGCTTCAGGGCCGGCTCGCGCTTGTCCTTGGCACTCAGGCTACGCAGCGAAGCGATTGCCATGTCCTTGAACGCGCCGTTGCCGAAATCGGCGCCCAGGCCTTCGAAGCCCTGGGCAATGGCACCGACGTCTTTGCCGGCCACGCCTTCGTTGAGCATGGCGTTGGTCAACACCGCCACGCCCGGTGCATCGCCGTCCTGGCTGCTACCGGCAGCGAAGATCAGGCGCATGTCGAACATCGGCAGCTCATGGGCTTCGACAAACAGCACCTTGGTGCCTTCGGCGGTGTTCCAGGTCTGCACGTCCAGCTTGCGGTGGTTCGGTGCCTTGCCGTTGAGTTCGGTCAGCGACTGCAGTTTCTGACTGGCCTTGGCCTTGTCGAGGGCTTCGCTGGCATTGGTTTCGACAGAGCGCGACAAATAGAACGCTGCGGAACCGATAACGGTGACGGCGATCAGGCCGATCAGGGCCAGGCGGGAGGGTTTACGCTCACTCATGAGTCGTCTCCAGAGGCAGTACATGGGCGACGCTGAGACGTTCGCGAGTGAAATACAGCTTGGCGGCTTTCTGGATATCTTCCGGCGTGACGCTTTCCAGATCGGCCAGTTCGGTGTCCATCAGTTTCCATGACAGGCCGACTGTTTCCAGTTGGCCGATGGCGGTGGCCTGACTGGTGATCGAGTCGCGCTCGAAGACCAGGCCGGCGATGACTTGTGCGCGTACGCGCTCCAGCTCTTCAGCGGTTGGCGCCGTGGTTTTCAGCTGGTCGAGCAGCTTCCACAAACCGGCTTGCGCCTGGGCGATGGTCTTGTGTTTCTGCGAGTTTGGCGATGCCGACAGGGTGAAGAGACTGTCGCCACGGGTATAGGCGTCGTAACTCGACGAGCCGCCGGACACCAGTTCTTCTCCGCGCTCCAGTTGCGTCGGGATACGTCCGCTGTAGCCGCCGTCGAGCAGTGCCGAGATCAGGCGCAGGGCATTGACCAGGCGCTTGTCTTCGGCTGTGGCGATGCTCGGCACGTTGAAGGCCAGCATCAGGCTAGGCAGTTGGGTCTGCACGTGCAGGGTGATCTGGCGCTCGCCCGGTTCGGCCAGTTCCAGCGGTTTTTTCGCGGCGGGCACTTCACGCTTGGCGATCGGGCCGAAATAGCGTTGGGCCAGGGTTTTGACTTCGTCCGGGGTGACATCGCCAACCACCACCAGAGTGGCGTTGTTAGGCACGTACCAGGTTTCGTACCAATGGCGCAGCTCTTCGACTTTCATCCGCTCAAGGTCGGCCATCCAGCCGATGGTCGGCGTGTGATAGCCGCTTGCCGGGTAAGCCATGGCCTTGAAACGCTCGTAGGCCTTGGCCATCGGCTTGTCGTCGGTACGCAGGCGACGCTCTTCCTTGATGACCTCGATTTCCTTGGCGAACTCGTCGGGCGGCAGGCGCAGGCTGGCCATGCGGTCGGCTTCCAGTTCGAAGGCCACACCCAGGCGATCCCGGGCCAGCACCTGGTAATAGGCGGTGAAATCATCGCTGGTGAATGCGTTCTCTTCGGCGCCGAGGTCGCGCAGGATCAGCGAGGCTTCGCCGGGGCCGACTTTCTCGCTGCCCTTGAACATCATGTGTTCCAGGGCGTGGGACAAGCCAGTATTACCCGGTGTCTCGTAGCTGGAGCCGACCTTGTACCAGACCTGGGAAACTACCACGGGCGCACGGTGGTCTTCGCGCACGACCACCTTCAAGCCATTGTCGAGAGTGAATTCGTGGGTGGGTTGCGGGTCGGCAGCCAGGGCCGAAAGGGGCAGGCAAACTGTGCTGAGCAGCAGGCCTGCGGCGCGGCGGGCAAGAGCATTCATTCGTTTTCAAACCTTTGGGGCTGCCCGCTTGTTCTTAGCGTCAGCGGGCGAGAGGGTGCTAGGATACTGATCCGTTTTACTGGCGGCCACGCCTATCAGGCCTTTGCGTTTGATCAGGTTGTATGGGTTTGCAGCAGAAGGTTGGAATTTATCAACTAAACTCTGCTTTTTCGCCGATTTTGCTGCTTTAGTCCTTCGTAAAAACGTTTCCGTGAGGTGCCGTTCGCACCTCGACAAAATGTTGCGCGTGAACAAGCTGGGTCAATCGCAGTCTGTTCTGCATCGAATATTTAATTGCCGGGGCGCCATTGGCGCGTCGCTACCGTGAGATAGCCGTCCTCCATGTTTGGTTCCAACGACGACAAGAAGACCCCAGCTGCGGCTGGCGAGAAGAAAAGCCTGTTCGGATGGCTGCGCAAAAAGCCGCAGGAACCCGTCGTCGAACAGCCACAAGCCATTCCTGAACCTGCGCCGACGCCGGTCCCGGTAATAGAAGAAACGCCCGCGCCGGTTGTTCTGCCGATTGCCGAGCCGTCGCTGCAACCCAAGGTTGAAGCCGTTCCCCAGCCAGTCAGCGAAATCGTCACCGAACAGCCTCCGGTCCCGACGGCCGAACCGTGGTTGACCCTGCCAGTGGCCGAAGAACCCGTGGCATTGGTCGAAAATGACCTGGCTCCTCACGTGACACCACCGATTCCGGCTCCGGCAGCGTTTACGCCTGCACCGGTTCACGCGCCTGTGGTCGAACCGATTGTTCAGCCAGTCGTCGTGGCCGAGCCTGTGCCCGTTGTCAGTCAGCCAGAGGTTCCGGTATTCGTTGCTCCGGTTGCTCCGGTTGCTCCGGTTGCTCCGGTTGCTCCGGTTGCTCAAGCACCGGCACCCGCTCCGATTCCTGAGCCGATCGCGGCGCCCGTCGAAGCCCCGGTCGAGCCGGTACGCACCGAAGAAACCAAAGCCGGTTTCTTCGCCCGCCTCAAGCAGGGCCTGTCCAAGACCAGCGCCAGTATCGGCGAAGGCATGGCCAGCCTGTTCCTGGGCAAAAAGGTCATTGATGACGAGTTGCTCGAAGACCTCGAAACCCGTTTGCTGACCGCCGACGTGGGTGTCGAAGCCACCTCGGTGATCATTCAGCGCCTGACGCAGAAGGTTGCGCGCAAGGAGCTGGCCGATGCCGATGCCCTGTACAAATCCCTGCAAGCCGAGCTGGCAGCGATGCTCAAGCCTGTCGAGCAGCCGCTGAAAATCGCCTCGCAAAACAAGCCGTTCGTGATTCTGGTCGTCGGCGTCAACGGTGCCGGCAAGACCACCACCATCGGCAAGCTGGCGAAGAAACTGCAGCTGGAAGGCAAGAAAGTCATGCTCGCCGCCGGCGACACCTTCCGTGCCGCGGCGGTGGAGCAATTGCAGGTATGGGGTGAGCGCAACAAGATCCCGGTGATCGCGCAGCACACTGGTGCCGACTCGGCCTCGGTGATCTTCGACGCCGTGCAGGCCGCCAAGGCTCGTGGCATCGATGTGCTGATCGCCGACACCGCCGGTCGCCTGCACACCAAAGACAACCTGATGGAAGAGCTGAAAAAAGTTCGTCGGGTGATCGGCAAGCTCGACGCCGACGCACCTCACGAAGTGCTGTTGGTGCTCGACGCCGGCACCGGCCAGAACGCCATCAACCAGGCCAAGCAATTCAACCAGACCGTCGAACTGACCGGCCTGGCGCTGACCAAGCTCGACGGTACCGCCAAAGGCGGGGTGATTTTCGCCCTGGCCAAGCAATTCGGCCTGCCGATCCGCTACATTGGCGTCGGCGAAGGCATCGACGATTTGCGTACCTTTGAAGCAGAACCCTTTGTCCAGGCATTGTTTGCCGAGCGGGAGCGTTCATGATTCGTTTCGAACAGGTCGGTAAGCGCTACCCGAACGGTCACGTCGGCTTGCATGAGCTGAGCTTTCGAGTCCGTCGTGGCGAGTTCTTGTTTGTCACCGGCCATTCCGGCGCCGGTAAATCCACGCTGTTGCGCCTGTTGCTGGCGATGGAACGCCCGACCAGCGGCAAGTTGCTGCTCGCCGGGCAAGACCTGAGCACCATCAGCAACGCGCAGATTCCTTTCTTGCGTCGGCAGATCGGTGTGGTGTTCCAGAATCACCAGTTGCTGTTCGATCGCACGGTGTTCAATAACGTCGCGTTGCCTTTGCAGATCCTGGGGCTGTCCAAGGCCGAGATCGCCAAGCGCGTGGACTCGGCACTGGAGCGCGTGGCGCTGTCGGATAAAACCGATCTGTACCCGGGTGACCTGTCCACCGGTCAGCAGCAGCGCGTCGGCATCGCCCGCGCCATCGTTCATCGTCCGGCCTTGCTGCTGGCGGATGAGCCGACCGGTAACCTCGACCCGCGCCTGGCCGCCGAGATCATGGGTGTGTTCGAAGACATCAATCGCCTGGGGACCAGCGTGCTGATCGCCAGTCACGACCTGGCCCTGATCGCCCGCATGCGCCATCGCATGCTGACCTTGCAACGCGGTCGATTGATCGGTGACGGGGAGGCTGCGGTATGAGTGCAACACGTAGCCCCAAGGTTTCCGAGCGTGTGGCCCCGAAGGCCGCCGATCCGCAGCCGCAAAAGAAAAAGCACGACGATGACGACGGGCCGGACTTTGCCACGTTGTTCCGCGCCTGGATCGAAAGTCATCGCGCCAGTCTGGTGGACAGCCTGCGCCGCCTGGGCAAGCAGCCTATCGGCAGTTTCTTCACCTGCATGGTGATGGCGGTAGCACTGAGTTTGCCCATGGGGCTGTCACTTTTGCTAAGTAACGTCGAGCGTCTGGGTGGTTCCTGGCAGCGTGCGGCGCAGATTTCCCTGTATCTGGACCTTGAGGCCAAGCCGGCCGAAGGCGAAGCGCTGCGCGATCAGATCAAGGGTATGCCTGGCGTCGCCGAGGCCGAGTACGTTGGCCGGGATCAGGCGCTGGAAGAGTTCCAGCAACAGTCCGGGCTGGGCGAGGCGCTCAAGGAGTTGCCGGAGAACCCGCTGCCGGGCGTGGTCCTGGTGACGCCGACTGAAGTCGACAAGCCGGCCCTTGAAGCATTAAGACAAAAACTATCCGAGCTGCCGAAGGTACAACAGGCGCAACTTGATTTAGTCTGGGTTGAGCGTCTGGCAGCCATCCTCAAGCTGGGTGACCGTTTTGTCTTCGGTCTGACCGTGCTTCTGGTTTCTGCATTACTTTTGGTGATAGGCAATACCATTCGTCTTCATATTGAAAACCGCCGCACAGAGATAGAAGTGATTAAACTGGTCGGCGGCACTGACAGCTATGTGCGCAGGCCCTTTCTGTATATGGGCGCGCTGTATGGCTTCGGTGCGGGGATTCTGTCCTGGGGCGTTCTGGCGTTCGGCCTTGATTGGCTGAACGACGCGGTGGTGGGGCTGGCCGGTTTGTACGGCAGTGATTTTGCGCTGGCTGGAGTGCCAGTTGCCGACGGTCTGTCTCTCTTGCTTGGCGCGGTGCTGTTGGGGTATATCGGTGCATGGATTGCAGTCGCACGCCACCTGAGGGAGCTTGCGCCTAAGTAGTATCATTTTGCTCGTATTGACCTTTCAGCGTTTTTGGGTTTTTGGGAACTTGTCTTTCGGTTTCCGGTCAATTTTCGCAGTGCTGAACTGCACGAGTTTGTAAGTCGGAGGTTTTTTCGTATGACCAATTCTTTGCAACCTGCATATGCTCTGGTCCCGGGTGCGAACCTGGAGGCCTATGTGCACACCGTCAACAGCATTCCATTGCTGTCGCCGGAGCAGGAGCGTGAACTGGCCGAGAGTCTCTATTATGAGCAGGATTTGGGGGCGGCTCGGCAGATGGTGCTCGCCCACCTGCGTTTTGTCGTACATATCGCCCGTAGCTATTCCGGCTACGGCCTGGCTCAGGCTGACCTGATCCAGGAAGGCAACGTCGGCCTGATGAAGGCCGTGAAGCGCTTCAACCCGGAAATGGGCGTGCGCCTGGTGTCCTTTGCCGTGCACTGGATCAAGGCGGAAATCCACGAGTTCATCCTGCGCAACTGGCGCATCGTGAAAGTCGCGACCACCAAGGCCCAGCGCAAGTTGTTCTTCAACCTGCGCAGCCAGAAGAAGCGTCTGGCCTGGCTGAACAACGAAGAAGTCCATCGCGTAGCGGAAAGCCTGGGTGTAGAGCCTCGGGAAGTACGCGAGATGGAAAGCCGCCTGACCGGCCATGACATGGCCTTCGACCCGGCTGCCGAAGCGGACGACGACAGTGCATTCCAGTCGCCGGCCAACTATCTGGAAGACCACCGGTACGATCCGGCCCGTCAACTGGAAGATGCCGACTGGAGCGACAACTCCAACCACAACCTGCACGAAGCGCTGGAAGTGCTGGACGACCGCAGCCGTGACATCCTCTACCAGCGCTGGCTGGCGGAAGAAAAAGCCACGCTGCACGACCTTGCGCAGAAGTACAACGTGTCGGCCGAGCGTATTCGTCAGCTTGAGAAAAGCGCGATGAACAAGCTCAAGTTGTCGATCGCTGCGTAACTGGCGAGCAGGCAATAAAAAACGCCCCGATCATTGATCGGGGCGTTTTTGTTTGTGCCTACTATTCCTGATTCGCGCCCCAATCCCTTTAGGAGCGAGCCTGCTCGCGATGGTCGTGAACGATAACGCGTAAAGCCAGATGCCCAGCGGTGCCCTTGGGTTTTTCGCGAGCGGGCTCGCTCCTACAGGGGAAGGTGTCTTTTTATTGGGCCCAAGGCGCCCGGCGCGAATCGTTCAGCCCGACCAGATAGCTGTCGCCACCTAACTGGCTCATCTGTCGCCGAATCCAGCCTGCGCGTCGCGCCACGTAAGCGGTCGGATGGCTCGCACTCCACACGCGAGGGTTGGGCAGTACAGCGGCCAACAAACTCGATTGCTGACGGCTGAGGTTCCTGGCGCTCACGCCAAAATGATGCCGGGCCGCCGCTTCGGCGCCAAACACGCCGTCATCCCACTCGACACTGTTGAGGTACACCTCAAGAATCCGTTGCTTGGGCCAGAACACTTCGATCAGTCCGGTGAACCAGGCTTCCAGGCCTTTGCGCAGCCAGCTGCGGCCAGACCACAGGAACAGGTTTTTCGAGACTTGCTGGCTGAGGGTGCTGGCGCCACGGATCGAACCGCCGCGCTCGTTATGGGCAAACGCCGCCTGAATCGCGCCGATATCGAAGCCCCAGTGCTCCGGGAATTTCTGGTCTTCGCCGGCAATCACCGCGACTTTCAGGTCATCGGAGATTTCGTCCCAGGGTTTCCAGGTCCGTTGCAGGTCGATGGGTTCGCCGTCAAACCAGGATTCGATCTTGCGCTCGACCATCAGCGTCGTCCCCGGTGGCGGCACCACGCGAAAGATCAGCACCAGCAATACGCTGCCACCCATGAACCAGAGCACGGCCTTGGAGAAATGACGGAAATAGATACGCAGCATAGAGATGGCTTGGCCGAACCCGTTGAGCGGGCCATTATACAGACCCTTTGGATCGAAACTGACTGGAGTTCTGCATGCTGCGTGGCTTTCTGATGCTGGCCGCTTTTTTCGGCTTCACCGGTGTCGGCCTCGGGGCCTTTGCCGCCCATGGCCTGAAAAACCGTCTGACACCTGAATATCTGACGATTTTTCATACCGGCGTCACTTACCAACTGGTGCACACCCTGGCGCTGCTGGGCGTGGCGCTGCTGGCCACGCAGATTCCCGGCCGTTTGCTCACGTGGGCCGGCGCATCCTTTGCCATCGGCATCCTGCTGTTCTCCGGCAGCCTGTACGTGCTCACGCTGACCGGTATCAGCAAGCTAGGCATCGTCACCCCGTTCGGCGGCCTGGCCTTCCTCGCGGGCTGGCTCTGCCTGGGCCTCGCCGCCTGGCGCTTGCCGCTGACCACTTGACGCTTATTGCTGACCTTTAGGTCACGATCGGGCTAGAATGCCAGCCCCTAAAAATGATGGCGGCATCCGGCATGCGCATTCAGTTGAACGGCGAATCCTTTGAACTGCCCGACGGTGAAACCGTTGCGGCCCTGCTGACCCGTCTGGACCTGACCGGACGCCGGGTGGCGGTCGAACTCAATCTGGATATCGTCCCGCGCAGTCAGCACGCAGACACCACGTTGAACGACGGCGACAACGTCGAAGTGGTGCACGCCATCGGCGGCGGCTAGCAGCCTCGCCCCAGTGGCCACAGAATTCTGCAAGTACCTCACCCCTACAGAGGATTTCCCATGAGCATCGTTCGCAGCGACAAGCCTTTCGTCCTGGCCGGTCGTACTTACCAGTCGCGTTTGCTGGTCGGTACCGGCAAGTACCGTGACATGGAAGAAACCCGCCTGGCCATCGAAGCCTCGGGTGCCGAGATCGTCACCTTCGCCGTGCGCCGCACCAACCTTGGCCAGATCGAGGGCGAGCCGAACCTGCTCGAAGTGCTGTCGCCGGATCGCTACACCTTCCTGCCGAACACCGCCGGTTGCTATGACGCTATCGAGGCTGTGCGCACCTGCCGCCTGGCTCGTGAGCTGCTCGATGGCCACAACCTGGTCAAGCTGGAAGTGCTGGCGGATCAGAAAACCCTGTTCCCCAACGTGATCGAAACCCTGAAGGCCGCCGAAACGCTGGTCAAGGAAGGCTTCGACGTGATGGTCTACACCAGTGATGATCCGATCATCGCCCGTCAGTTGGCGGAAATCGGTTGCATCGCGGTGATGCCGCTGGCCGGTCTGATCGGCTCCGGTTTGGGGATCTGCAATCCATATAACCTGCAGATCATCCTCGAAGAAGCCAAGATCCCGGTGCTGGTGGATGCTGGTGTCGGTACTGCTTCCGACGCCACTATCGCCATGGAACTGGGTTGTGATGCCGTGCTGATGAACTCGGCCATCGCCCACGCCCAGCAGCCGGTCATGATGGCCGAAGCCATGAAACACGCGATCGTCGCAGGCCGCCTGGCCTACCTCGCCGGCCGCATGCCGAAAAAACTCTATGCCAGCGCCTCTTCGCCGCTGGATGGTCTGATCAAGTAAGAGCCATTGATGACTGAATCGAACGACACGCCTATCCAGACGGAAGAAGGCGACGAGCGCCAACACCGCCGCATCAAGAGTTTCGTGATGCGCGCCGGGCGCATGACCGAAGGCCAGCAAAAGGGCCTGGAGCAGGGCACTCCGCTGTTCGTGCTGCCGCTGGCCGACGCGCCGGTGGATTTCGACCAGGTGTTCGGTCGCTCGGCACCGCGCTCGCTGGAAATCGGTTTCGGCATGGGCCATTCGCTGCTGGAAATGGCAGCGGCTGCGCCGGATCAGGATTTCATTGGCGTTGAGGTTCACCGTCCGGGTGTCGGTGCGCTGCTCAATGGCGTGCTGACACAAGGCCTGACCAACCTGCGGGTCTACGATTGCGATGCGATCGAAGTGCTCAACCGCTGCGTGGCCGATAACAGCCTCGATCGCCTGATGCTGTTTTTCCCGGACCCGTGGCACAAGAGCCGTCACCACAAGCGTCGTATCGTTCAGGCGTCCTTCGCTGAGTTGGTGCGCAGCAAGTTGAAGGTTGGGGGCATTCTGCACATGGCCACCGACTGGGAACCGTACGCCGAATACATGCTGGAAGTGATGAACGTCGCGCCGGGTTACCGCAACCTCGCCGAAGACGGCAAGTGCGTACCACGCCCGGCCGAGCGCCCGATCACCAAGTTCGAACGCCGTGGCGAACGTCTTGGGCATGGGGTGTGGGATCTGAAGTTCGAGAAGCTGGCTTAACACTTACACGGTAAAAAAATGTGGGAGCGGGCTTGCTCGCGAAGGCGTCGTGTCAGTCGACATTAATGTTGTCTGATACACCGCTTTCGCGAGCAAGCCCGCTCCCACAGTTGTTTTAGGGTGTGGCTGAGATCAGCGGCGGTCAGCGACCACGCCAATCAACACCAGCACCACCAGCAAAACCGGCGCCAGGCTGTAGTTGTTGAACTGGCTCAAGCCGCGCACGACCCAAGGCGTGGCATAGATCAGTGCCGCACCGCTACCAACCATGCACAGCAGTGACATCAGCGGTACGCGCAAGGCGCCGGCGATGCTGCCCAGGCGTTGCTCGACCCAGCCTTTGAAATCCGCACCAAACAGCACCAGCAGGCAGCCCACCAGGGCCAGGGCGATTTCCGAGAGGTTGCTGCGGCTCCAGCGAGACACGGTGGCAAGCAGGTCGAGTACCAAATCCATTCGATTTCCTTATGTCAGAAATTTCTGCAGCAAGTCGTTGAGGAAGAGTTGTCCGCGCTCGGTGGCTACCAGACGTGAAGGTTCGACCCGCAACAGGCCGCTTTGTTCGGCTTCACGGCGGCCTTCAGCGAGGCTTTCCAGCGTCATGCCGGTACGTTCCGGGTACAGCCGCGATTCGACGCCTTCAGTCAGGCGCAGCGCGTTCATCAGGAACTCGAACGGCATCTCTTCATTGGTTAGCGCTTTCTCGCCGGCCTTAAAGCTTTTCGCCGGATTCAGGTAATCCTTGGGCAGGCGGGTCTTCCAGGTGCGAATGATGCGCCCGTCCGGATGGCTGAGCTTGCCATGGGCGCCGGCGCCGATGCCAATGAAGTCGCCAAAACTCCAGTAATTGAGGTTGTGGCGCGCCGGGCGACCGGGCAGGGCATAGGCCGAGACTTCGTATTGCACGTAACCATGTTCAGCCAGCAGTGCTTGCCCTGCCTCCTGAATGTCCCACAGCGTGTCGTCTTCCGGCAGAGTCGGTGGCTGGTTCCAGAATACTGTGTTCGGTTCCAGGGTCAGTTGATACCACGACAGGTGAGTCGGTTTCAGGGCGATGGCTGTGCGCAGGTCCGCCAAGGCATCGTCCAGGGACTGATTCGGCAAGCCATGCATCAAGTCCAGGTTGAAGTTGTCGAACCCGGCCTGCCGTGCCATACCGGCGGCGCGTACGGCTTCGTCACCGTTATGAATCCGTCCCAGGGCCTCGAGCTTTTCTTGCTGAAAGCTCTGAATACCGATCGACAGGCGATTGATCCCCAGTTTCCGGTACGCCACGAACTTGTCTTGCTCGAACGTCCCCGGATTGGCTTCCAGGGTGATTTCGATGTCGCTGGCAAACGGAATGCGCTGTTCGACGCCTTTGAGCAAGCGACCCAGCGAATCAGCGCTGAACAGGCTTGGCGTGCCGCCACCAAAGAAAATCGAGCTCAGCTCACGACCATAAACGGCGTGCAGGTCCTGATCGAGATCGGCCAGCAATGCGTCGACGTACTCTTCTTCCGGCAGCACGGGGCTGGCGGTGTGGGAGTTGAAGTCGCAATAAGGGCATTTGCGCACGCACCACGGGATGTGGATATACAGCGCCAGCGGCGGCAGCACTGGCAGGGCCGCCCGAGGCGATAGAGCATCGCCGCCGAAGATCAGCGGCGAAGCGGATGATTCACGGGTCATTTCAAGCCCAGACGCTGGCGCAGCAGATCCATTGCACGGGCGCGGTGGCTGATCTGGTTCTTGTCGCCTGGGCTCAGTTCGGCGCTGGAGCAATCGCGCTCCGGCACCCAGAACAGCGGGTCGTAGCCAAAACCGTGTTCGCCGCTGGCCTGGGTCAGGATTCGCCCGTGCCACAAACCTTCGCAGAGAATCGGCAACGGATCATCGGCGTGGCGCACCAGTGCCAGCACGCATACGAACTGCGCGCCACGTTCGGCTTCAGGCACGTCTTTCAACACGTCGAGCAGCTTGGCGTTGTTCGCCGCATCGCCCTTGCCATCGGCATAACGCGCCGAGTAGATACCGGGCGCGCCGCCAAGGAAATCCACCGCCAGCCCGGAATCGTCGGCCAGCGCCGGCAGGCCGGAAATGCGGGCGGCATTGCGGGCCTTGAGGATGGCGTTCTCGACGAACGACAGACCAGTTTCTTCAGGCTCGACGCTGCTGAATTCGCCGATCGAGCGCAGGTGCACCGACTCGCCGAGCATGGCCTGGAGTTCCTTGAGTTTGCCGGCGTTATGGCTGGCCAGTACGAGTTGCGTGAAGTTGATCATTGGCCAGGGAAGAGCTCTTGGTTGAAATTGATGGTGTTGATCTTGTCGCCGGTCTGCACCTTGATGTTGAAGGTGCGGATTTCCTGCTGCGGTACCGGGTATTGGGCGATGTAGTAAATCGCTCCTTGCTCGGTGACCTGCTTGAAGTTCAGTGTGTAGCTTTGGCTGGTCAGGTCTTTGACGGTGCCGCTGACGTCGGCCGCCATCGGCGTGCCGGCCTTGATCACCGAAATGTTGATCACGCCCTGATCCTTGCTGCGGGTCAGCTGGGCGGCCTTGGCAACGTCCGGTAGCAGGTAGGTGGAGTTGAAGGTGTTGTAGTGCACCGTCACGTCGCCGAAGGTTTCCTTGCGTTCGCTCTTGATGGCGTCGGCGGCCATGGCGGTGACGCTCAGGCAGGCAGTGAGTAGAAACAACGCTAGACGACCCATGATCGTTCTCCTTGAAGTAGGGTGGATCAGACCGCGACCTTGTGGTCGGAAAGTCCCGGACTGCTGACGCGGTAGATACCGATCTCACCTAACAGATTAGGCCATAGCTTGCTGGCCCACCCGTGCCGATGCTGTTGATCCACGGCCAGCCGATCAATGACCTTCGCTTCACGTTCGCGACACAAGGCTTCAAAGTCGGCGAAGGTGCAGAAGTGAATGTTCGGCGTGTTGTACCAGGTGTACGGCAGGAACTCGGAAACCGGCATGCGGCCCTTGCTCGCCAGGTACCAGCGGCACCGCCAGTGGCCGAAGTTGGGGAAGGTGATGATGCACTGGCGACCGACGCGCAGCATTTCCTCGAGGATCCTGTCCGGGTAGTGCACCGCTTGCAGCGCCTGGGTCATGACCACGACATCGAAACTGTTGCTGGCAAAGTTGCCCAGGCCCTTGTCCAGGTCCTGTTCGATGACGTTGATGCCCTTGGCCACGCACTCGGCGATATTGTCGGCGTCGTTTTCCAGGCCATAACCGGTGACTTGCTTGTTATCGCGCAGCCAGGTCAGCAGTTCGCCATCGCCGCACCCGAGGTCGAGCACGCGGCTGCCGGCGGGGATCCATTCCTGGATGATTTCCAGATCAGCTCTCATGGCTTTCTCACAACGTAATGCGGTTCATGTAATTGCCGAATGCCTGCAGGTAGCGCGGGATCGGAATCAGGAAGGCGTCGTGGCCTTGCGGAGCGTCGATCTCGAGGTAGCAGACGTCCTTGCGCGCGGCCATCAGTGCGTCCACCAGTTCCCGCGAGCGGGCAGGGGAGAAGCGCCAGTCGGTGGTGAACGACATCACGCAGAACTTGGCCTTGGCGCCTTCAAAGGTTTTTGCCAGGTTATCGTCGAAGTTCGCCGCCGGATCGAAGTAATCGAGCGCTTTGGTCATCAACAGATAGGTGTTGGCATCGAAGCGCCCGGAGAACTCTTCGCCCTGATAGCGCAGGTAGCTTTCCACCTGGAACTCGACGCTGTGGAAGTCGTAGTTGAGCTTCTCGCTCTTGAGCCCGCGGCCGAATTTCTCGCCCATGGAGTCGTCGGACAGGTAGGTGATGTGCCCGACCATCCGCGCCAGCATCAGGCCGCGCTTGGGGATCACGTTGTGTTCCTGGAACGAACCGCCGTGGAATTCCGGGTCGGTGAGGATCGCCTGGCGCGCCACTTCGTTGAACGCGATGTTCTGCGCCGACAGCTTGGGTGCCGAGGCGATGGCCAGGCAGTGACGGATGCGGTCAGGGTAAGTGATGCTCCATTGCATCGCCTGCATGCCGCCGAGGCTGCCGCCGATCACGGCCGCGAACCGGGCGATGCCGAGACGGTCCGCCAGGCGCGCCTGGCTGTGCACCCAGTCTTCCACGGTCAATACCGGAAAGTCGGCGCCGAACGGCTTGCCGGTGTCCGGGTTGATACTGCTCGGGCCGGTGGAACCGTTGCAGCCGCCGAGGTTGTTCAGGCTGACCACGAAGAACTTGCTGGTGTCGATCGGCTTGCCGGGACCGATGCAGCTGTCCCACCAACCGGGTTTGCGGTCGTCGGCGCTGTGGTAGCCGGCGGCGTGGTGATGGCCGGACAGGGCGTGGCAGATCAGCACGGCGTTGCTCGCCGTGGCGTTGAGCGTGCCGTAGGTTTCGTAGATCAGGTCATAGGCCGGGAGCGAGCGACCGCAGGCCAACGCCAGGGGTTCGCTGAAGTGCGCCACTTGCGGCGTCACCAGACCAACAGAATCGGGGGGAAAGGCAGCTGGCATCGACCCTGCTCTCATTGAAATGAGGCGTAAGTCTAAAGACCGCTGGGGTTAGCGGCAAGCAACGATCGGGCCTGATTTCATTCAGCAGAACCGCGGTGCGGCCTTCGCGAGCAAGCCCGCTCCCACAGGATTGATGCGGTCCATGTGGGAGCGAGCTTGCTCGCGATGAACGATGACGCGGTCAGCCTGCGGGACGCACCAGATCAGGCAAGTCCGGCAACTTCTTCGGCGAGCAGATTCGCACCCGTTTCTGCCGGTTCAACTCGCCACTGATCAGGCTGACCTGGCTCTTGGACACGCCAAAGGCCTTGGCCAGAAACGCCATCAGATGCGCGTTGGCCTTGCCCTCGACCGGCGGCGCGGTCAGGCGGATCTTCAGGCGATCGCCGTGCAGCCCGCAGAAGTCATCACTGCGGGCTGCCGGTTGCAGGTGACACTCCAGAATCAGGTCGTCACCGTCCCAGCGAAACCAGCTCACCCGGTCAGATCAACACGCGGAGGATTTGCGGCATCATGGTCATGGCGGCGAGGTTGTTGATCACCAGCATGTCGATCAGCTTGAGTGCCAGGAACGCAAAGATCGGCGACAGATCCAGGCCGCCCAGGCTCGGCAGGAACTTGCGGAACGGCGCCAGGGCCGGTTCGCAGACGTCGTTCACCAGCTCGGCGCCCGGGTTATGGCTGCCCGGGGCGACCCAGGACAGGATCACGCTGATGATCAGGGCGAAGAAGAAAATCTTCATGAACAGCGCGGTCACGCCGATGATCGACCAGATCAGCAATTGCAGCGGGTTGCCGATGGTGCCGTAGGTCAGCAGCAGGGTCAGGGCCATCAGCGCCAGTTGCACCAGGATCGCCAGCACCAGCGAGGACATGTCCAGGCCGAACACGCTCGGGATGATCCGGCGCAGCGGCTTGAGCAGCGGCTGGGTGGCCTTGACGATGAACTGGCAGATCGGGTTGTAGAAGTTCGCCCGCACCAGTTGCAGTACGAAACGCATCAGCACGATCAGCAGGTACAGGCTGCCGAGGGTTTGCAGCACGTAGACTGCTGCGGTGTTCAATCCAATCATGAAAAGCTCCTTATTGACCCAGTTGTTCGGCCATCTCGGCCGAGCGATGCGCGGCAGCGCCGAGTGCTTTTTCGACCAAGGCTTCAAAGCCATTGGCCTGGAACGACTTGATTGCAGCTTCCGTGGTGCCGGCAGGCGAGGTGACACGGCGGCGTAACTCGGCCGCGTCGACGTCGCTGGAGACTGCCATATGTGCGGCGCCCAGGGCGGTTTGCAAGGTCAGTTGCGCAGCGATGTCCGCTGGCAGGCCGAGTTTCACGCCGGCGGCGGTCATGGCCTCGATCAGCAGGAAGAAATACGCCGGGCCCGAGCCGGAAACGGCGGTGACGGCATCCAATTGCTGCTCGTCATTCAGCCATAGGGCGATGCCCACCGCGGACAGCAGTTCCTGGGCCTGCTGACGCTGTTCGGCTGACACTTCGGTTGTTGCGAACAGGCCGCTCGCACCCTGACGCACCAGCGCCGGGGTGTTGGGCATGCAGCGCACGATCGGCTGGGCGCCGAGCCAGTTGTTCATGCTGGCGCAGGTGATGCCTGCGGCAATCGAAACCACCAGTTGATGGGGCTTGAGGCTTGGGCGAATGGCTTCGCACACGGCTTTCATCGCCTGGGGTTTGACCGCCAGCACGACCACGTCGGCACCGTCGATGGCCTGGGCGTTGTCGGCAAAGGTTTCTATGCCGTGTTCAGCGCTCACGCGGGCACGGGTTTCTTCGCCCGGATCGCTGGCGCGGATCTGTGCTGCTTCCAGACCCTTGGCCCGCAGGCCGCCGATCAGACTGGCGGCCATGTTGCCGGCACCGATAAAGGCAATGCGTGTCTTGCTCATGTCAGGTCCTTATAAAGAGAAGAGTCAGCCATTTTTCAAGGCTGGCCGTAGTCGCGGGCGCCAAACAGGGCGGTACCGATCCGCACCCAAGTGGCGCCTTGGGCGATGGCCGATTCGAGATCGTGGCTCATGCCCATGGAAAGTGTGTCGAGCGGCAGGTTCAGGCTGGCTTGCAGGCTTTGCACGGTAGCGAAAGCGGCATCCTGGGTGGCGCGATCTTCCGTCGGCTCGGGGATTGCCATCAACCCGCGCAGTTTCAGGCGCGGCAGGGCGCAGATGGCGTTGGCCAGGGCCGGCAGATCGGCCGGGGTGCAGCCGGACTTGCTGGCCTCGCCGCTGACATTGACCTGAATGCAGATGTTCAAGGGCGGCAAATCGGCGGGACGTTGTTCGGACAGCCGCTGTGCGATTTTCAGGCGATCCACGGAATGTACCCAGTCGAAGTGCTCGGCGATAGCGCGAGTCTTGTTCGATTGAATGGGGCCGATGAAGTGCCAGATCAAGGGCAGGTCGGCCAGTTCGAGTTGCTTGCCCAACGCTTCCTGAAGGTAGTTCTCGCCAAAGTCGCGCAGGCCGGCGGCGTAGGCTTCACGCAGGTCTTGAGCGGGTTTGGTCTTGCTCACAGCCAGCAACTGGACGCTGTTTTCGGCGCGGTTCGCGGCAAGTGTTGCGGCATGTATGCGCGAACTAACCTGAAGAATGTTGTCTGCTATGGTGGACATCAAGAGGCGCCAGCGGTCTGAAGGTTCGCGGCATTCTACTGGAATTGAGAGGCGCTATGGATATCACTGAGCTGCTGGCATTCAGCGCCAAACAGGGGGCATCCGATCTGCACTTGTCCGCCGGCCTGCCGCCGATGATTCGCGTCGACGGTGATGTGCGACGCATTAATCTGCCGGCCCTGGATCACCAACAGGTGCAGACTCTGATCCATGCCATCATGAATGACGCCCAGCGGGTGGAGTTCGAAAAACATCTGGAAACCGACTTTTCCTTTGAAGTACCCGGCGTGGCGCGTTTTCGGGTCAATGTGTTCAACCAGAACCGTGGCGCGGGCGCGGTGTTTCGCACCATCCCGGCGAAAGTGCAGAGCATGGATGAACTGGGCATGGGCGACGTGTTCCGCAAGATGACCGACGCTCCCCGTGGCCTGGTGCTGGTAACCGGCCCGACCGGTTCCGGTAAGTCCACCACGCTGGCGGCGATGATCGATTACCTCAATACCCATCGTCATCACCACATCCTCACCATCGAAGACCCCATCGAGTTCGTTCACGAGTCGCGCAAATGCCTGATCAATCAGCGTGAAGTCCATCGTGATACCCGTAGTTTCGCCACCGCCTTGCGTTCGGCGCTGCGGGAAGACCCGGATGTGATCCTGGTGGGGGAGATGCGCGATCTGGAAACCATTCGCCTGGCGTTGACCGCGGCCGAAACCGGCCATCTGGTGTTCGGCACGCTGCACACCACGTCGGCGGCGAAAACCATCGACCGGGTGGTCGATGTGTTTCCGGGGGACGAGAAGTCGATGGTGCGCTCGATGCTCTCCGAGTCGCTGCTGGCGGTGGTGTCCCAGACCCTGGTGAAGAAAATCGGCGGCGGACGCATCGCGGCCCACGAGATCATGCTGGGAACATCGGCGATCCGGAACCTGATCCGCGAGGACAAGGTGGCGCAGATGTACTCGGCGATTCAGTCGGGAGGGTCGTTGGGGATGCAGACGCTGGATATGAGCTTGAAGGACCTGGTGACCAAGGGGTTGGTCAGTCGTGACCATGCGCGGGAGAAGGCGCGGTCGCCGGATAATTTTTGAGGAGGATTTGAGGTGCTTTCAAGGGCCTCTTCGCGAGCAAGCCCGCTCCCACATGGACTGCATCAATCCTGTGGGAGCGAGCTTGCTCGCGATGGGGTCATCATGTTCGATGCAGATTCAGGGCGCTGAAATCAGCGCTGAACAACCCGCAACGCATTCTGTTCTTTCGGCAGAACCCGCTTGGCAACCACGTAGTGGTTTTCCCAGTACGGTTTCTTCAAAGTGTCGATGGACACCGACTTGCCACGACGTGGTGCGTGGATGAAGCGGTCGTTACCCAGGTAAATGGCAACGTGATTGACCCGACGACTCTTGATGTTGAAGAAAATCAGGTCGCCCGGCTTCAGGTCGTTGCGATCGACTTTCTCCCCATGACCGCTGGCCATGGCGTTGGAGGTGCGTGGCAGGTCGAACGTGGCGTCGTTGAACGCGTATTTCACCAGGCCGCTGCAATCGAAGCCTTTGCTTGGGCTGCTGCCGCCCCAACGATAAGGGGTACCGAGGACGTTCACGGCGCGGCTAAGCACGTCGCTGCTTTCCTTGGTGCCCATCGGTGGAACCAGGCCGCTTTTGCTGCTGGCCAGGCTTGGAGCATATTTAGCGGATTTCTTGTCTTTGCTCGAAGGAGCAGAGGCATGGGATTTTGGGGTGTAACCATTAACGTTTGGAAGACGTTGCTCACGATTGGTGGCGTGGGCGGCCAGTGGCATCAAAAGGCAAATGGTTAGCCATGTCTTGAAAAATGAACGCATTAGGCAAGGCTCTTAATAGGTTAGCGCGCAACTTTATAACAGCTTTTTTGCCGCTTCCGAGGCCGTTGGTCGATTCAATCCGGGGGGCAATGGTGGCAAAAAAGCGGCAAAATGGTGCAATTGTCGGACAGGAGTCCGGTGTTACAAGGCTTTGACGGGAGTGAAGGTAGCACTTGCCATACGTCGGGTGCCTGTAAAAAAGTCACAAAGAATTAAAGAATATTTATCTATCGTGTGAATCGAGGTCATTCATGAACCCCTATCAACAGGCTGTCCAGCAGCAAGACACCCACAGCAAAGTGATCGGTTACCTGCTGTGGATTTTCGGTTTTACCGGGGCTCACCGCTTCTATTACGGCAGGCCGGTGACCGGGACGATCTGGTTCTTCACCTTCGGCTTGCTGGGGATCGGTTGGCTGATCGACCTTTTCTTGATCCCGTCCATGGACCGTGAAGCGGACCTGCGGTTCACCGCAGGCCCCGTCGAATACAACGTGGCGTGGATCCTGCTGACGTTTCTCGGGGTGTTCGGCGTGCACCGGATGTATCAGGGGAAATGGATCAGCGGGTTGCTATACCTGTTGACGGGCGGGTTGTTCTTTCTCGGGGTGCTGTATGACTTCTGGACGTTGAATGACCAGGTTTCTGTGCGTAATGCGCAGAACAGAGGCGCCTTCTAAATCGTCTTCGCGAGCAAGCCCGCTCCCACATTTGATCTTTGGTGTTCACAAATACTGTGTTCATCGCAGAACCAATGTGGGAGCGGGCTTGCTCGCGAATGCAGGCGACGCGGTCTTAAGCCTGGTGGCTGATCCGTCCATCCACCAGGGTGTAACGCACCACACCCGGCAGGCTATGGCCAATGAACGGGCAGTTTTCGCCCTTGGACAGCCATGTTTCACCGGCCACGGTCGAGGCCGCAGGGTCGAACAGCACGATGTCCGCCGCGCCACCTACCGCCAGTTTGCCTGCCGGCAGGCGCAGGGCCTCTGCAGGGCCGACGCTCAAGCGCTTGATCAGTGTCGGCAGGTCCAGCAAGCCGTCTTCGACCAGGGTCATTGCCAGTGGCAATAGCAGTTCAACGCTACTGATGCCCGGCTCGGTCGCACCGAACGGTGCCAGTTTGGCGTCACGCTCATGGGGTTGGTGATGACTGGAGATGGCCGAGATCACGCCCGACTTCACCGCTGCGCGCAGGCCGTCGCGGTCGGCGCGGGTGCGTAGCGGTGGCTGGACGTGATACAGGCTGCTGAAGTCGATCAGGGCTTCGTCGGTCAGGATCAGCTGGTACAGGGCGACATCCGCTGTCACCTTCAGGCCCCGGGCCTGGGCCTGGGCGATCAACTCTACGCCGCGTGCGCTGGTGAGCTGGCTGAAGTGCGCGCGCACGCCGGTCTGTTCAACCAGCAGCAGATCCCGGGCCAGGGCGACGGTTTCAGCGCTTTCCGGGATGCCCGGCAGACCAAGGAAGCTGGCGGTCGGGCCTTCGTGAGCCAGGCCGCCCTCGGCCAGGTCGTAATCCTGGGAGTTGAAAATCACCGTCAGGTCGAAAGTCGCTGCGTAGTCCAGCGCGCGGCACAGGGTGCGGGTGTTGCGGAAACTCTCCAGGCCGTTGCCGAAGGCCACGCAACCGGCATCGCGCAATGCTACGAGCTCTGCCAGCTGTTCACCGTCCAGGCCTTTGCTCAGGGCGCCGATCGGGAAGACTTTGGTGTTGCCGGCCTCGCGGGCACGGTCGAGGATCAGTTCGGCCACCGCCGAGGTGTCCAGCACCGGTTTGGTCTTTGGCGGGCAGCACAGACTGGTCACGCCGCCAGCCGCCGCCGCGCGGGTTTCGCTGACAATCGAGCCTTTGCGGCTGTAACCCGGCTCGCGCAGGGCAACGTTGAGGTCGACCAGGCCGGGAGCGGCCACCAGGCCTTTGGCGTCAATCGTGTCGACGGCGACAAAACCGGCTGGCGCCGCGCCAAGGGCGACGACTTTGCAGGCTTCAATGTGGATATCGGTCACTTGATCCAGGCCGCTGGCCGGATCGATCACGCGGGCGCCGAGAATGCTGAGCTTCACTGGGCTTTCTCCTGCTCGAATTGGCCTTGCTCGAATTGGCGTTGCGCAGTCTGCCCGCTCATGGCCATGGACAGTACCGCCATACGAATGGCGATCCCGTAGGTCACCTGGTTGAGGATCACCGAGTGCGGGCCGTCGGCCACCGCAGACTCGATTTCCACGCCACGGTTGATCGGCCCCGGGTGCATCACGATGGCATCGGGCTTGGCGCCGGCCAGGCGCGCGGTGGTCAGGCCGAACAGGCGGTAGAACTCGCCTTCGCTCGGCAACAGGCCGCCGGTCATGCGTTCACGCTGCAGGCGCAACATGATCACCACGTCAACGTCCTTCAGGCCTTCGGTCATGTCGGTGTAGACCTTCACGCCGTATTGCTCGATGCCGATCGGCAGCAGGGTTTTCGGCGCAATCACGCGAATATCCGGGCAACCCAGGGTTTTCAGGGCCAGCATGTTCGAACGCGCAACCCGCGAGTGCAGGATGTCACCGACGATGGCCACCGAAAGGTTTTCGAACCCGCCCTTGTGCCGGCGGATGGTGAGCATGTCGAGCATGCCCTGGGTCGGGTGAGCGTGCCGGCCGTCACCGCCGTTGATGATCGCCACTTGTGGGCAAACATGTTCGGCGATGAAGTGCGCGGCACCCGAATCGCCGTGGCGCACGACGAACATGTCGGCAGCCATGGCTTCCAGGTTGCGCAGGGTGTCGAGCAGGGTTTCGCCCTTGCTTGCCGACGATGTCGACACGTTGAGGGTGATCACGTCCGCCGAGAGGCGCTGGGCCGCCAGTTCGAAGGTGGTACGGGTACGGGTGGAGTTCTCGAAGAACACGTTGCACACGGTCTTGCCGCGCAGCAGCGGGACTTTCTTCACGGCCCGGGCGCCGACTTCAAGGAAGGAGTCGGCAGTGTCGAGGATTTCCGTCAACAGTTCGCGGCGCAAACCGTCGAGCGAGAGGAAGTGGCGCAGCTGGCCCTGATCATTGAGCTGCAGCGGGCGCTTGGTTTCTAGAGGCGTCATCGCAAGGGGGACTCTCAATAGGGCGAATTAAAGGGCGAGGTCTTGCAGTTCGAGCGCGAGCTCGGGACCGGACAGCTTCACCCGTTCGTGGGCCGCCAGCGACAGGGTCGCGCCAACCACGTTCGGGCGGATCGGCAGTTCGCCGGCGTCCAGGTCCAATAGGCACACCAGCGTTACGCTGGCCGGGCGGCCGTAGTCGAAAAGTTCGTTCATGGCGGCGCGGATGGTCCGGCCGCTCATCAGCACGTCGTCGATCAGCACCAGGTGCTGGCCTTCGATCTCGAACGGCAACGCCGAAGGGCGAACCTGCGGGTGCAGGCCGTTCTGGCTGAAGTCGTCGCGGTAGAAGGACACGTCCAGGGTGCCGAGGGGGGCATTGCTGCCCAGCTCGTTGAGCAGAGCCTGGGCCACCCAGACGCCGCCGGTGCGGATGCCGATGAAACGCGGGTCGCTGATGCCTCGTTTGGCCAGATAGGCGTCAAGTCGGGTCGCCATCTGGCTGATCAGTTCGGCGGGATTGGGCAGGCTCATGGTTGCTCCTTCTTGGGCCCGAGCCAGCCTGTGCGGGAAGTGGCTCGGGTTGTAGCTAAGAGAGACGCACAGCGGCTCTTCAGGATTCAAACAGTGCGGTGTTTTCGTCGAGCCAGCCTTGCAGCAGCAGAGCGGCGGCGATGGCATCGACCGGGTTGTCGCGGTAACTGCCTTTCTGGCCGCCACGAGCCAGGCGTTCGCCCTTGGCCTCGAAGGTGGTCAGGCGTTCATCGTGGGTATAGAAGGGCAAATTGAAGCGGCCGTTCAGGCGCCGGGCGAACTTTTCCGCGCGGGCGCACATGTCGCTGGGCGTACCGTCCATGTTCAACGGCAGGCCGACCACCACGGCATCGGGTTTCCACTCTTTTATGAGGGCTTCGACCTGGTTCCAGTCAGGAATGCCATTCTGCGCCTTCAGGGTGCACAGCTCGCGGGCCTGACCGGTAATCACCTGGCCGACCGCAACGCCGATCTGTTTGGTGCCGTAGTCAAAACCCAGAATCAGCTTCAGGGCCATCAGGCGTGCCCCGCCTGACTGGTCAGCAGGCTGAGGTTGACGCCCAGGTGCTTGGCTGCCGCTTCCAGACGCAGTTCGCTGCTGGTGTTGAACAGGATGTCCGCGTCGAACGGGCAGTTCAGCCAGGCGTTCTGCGCCAGTTCGGCCTCCAGTTGCCCGGCTTCCCAACCGGCGTAGCCGAGGGCGATCAGGCTTTTTGCCGGGCCGACGCCGTCAGCGATGGCGAACAGCACGTCCTGGGAGGTCGACAGGGCCAACTCGTCTTCCAGATCAACGGTCGCCTGGAAACTCTGGCCCTTGGGGTGAAGGACGAAACCGCGATCAGTCTGAACCGGGCCACCGATGAAGATCGGTACATGCTGGCAGAGCGCTGGAGGTTCGATTTCCGGGCGCAATTGCTCAAGGATATCGGCCAGGTTCAGATCTTGCGGACGGTTGACCACCAGCCCCATGGCGCCATTGGCCGTGTGCTCGACGATGTAGGTCAAGGTGTGCGCAAAGTTCGGGTCGGCCATGTGCGGCATGGCGATCAGGAATTGATGCTTGAGGTAGCTGGGGCTGACGTTTTTCATGACCGCTAGTGTGGCGTTCGAGGGGCGAACTGACAAGCTGGGGATGCCGCAATTTGGCTGTCGACACGGATCAAATGTGGGAGCGGGCTTGCTCGCGAAGACGTCGTGTCAGTCTACATCTATATTGATTGACCGACCGCATTCGCGAGCAAGCCCGCTCCCACAGGGGGTTTGCTGTGAATCAATTGCTTGAGAGTCTATCCCCTCGGGCAAATTTCCAGGTGCGGATGATCTCCAGCCGGTCAATATCCGACAAGTCCCCGGTAAACGGTGCAAACGGTGCCGCCAGCCGGACGATCCGTTGCGCCGCCTGGTCCAGCAGCGGCTGGCCTGAAGATTCCAGCACCAGTACTTCATACAACGAGCCATCACGGTTGATCGACACCATCAAACGCAAGTTGCCGTAGATCTGTTTGCGCCGCGCTTCATCGGGGTAGTTGAGGTTGCCGATGCGCTCGACTTTCTTGCGCCATTCGTCCTTGTACCAGGCGCCCTTGTCGCGCATGGTCGAGGCCGCGCTCAAGCGGTGAATGCGCGGGCGCTTGGCGTACAGCTGTTGTTCGGCGGCCAGTTCCGCTTCCAGGCTGGCGATGTCGCTGGACAGTTGCTCGCTGTCGAACGTCGGCGCCTGGACCTGGGTTTTTACCTCGGTCTTGGGCTCCTCGGTCTTGGCGGGGGCTTTTTTCGGCTTCGGCGCCACGGTGGTCACGGCAGCCTTGGGCGGGGCTTCCTGCACTTCAGGCTTGGCAGCCGGCGGTGGCGTGACTTTTTGTACCTTGTTGTCCTGGAACGGCGCGACCTCGGTGGTCTTGGGAATCGCCTTTTTATCCAGGGTGCCGCTACCTTGCTGATTCTCCTGGGCCAGGAAATCGGCTTTCTCGGGCTTTTTTTCGCTTTTGAAGGTGGCGAGGGTGATTTCCAGGGTTTTGCTGATCTGCTTGGGCTCGACCACTGCAAACCCGACACCCAACAGCAAGGCCAGGTGGATCAGCGCTGCCAGAAACAGGGTAAAACCGAGGCGATCGACCGGGCGCACGCCACGGTGGGCGAGTTCGGCAGGCAGATCGGACGGGAGTGTCATGACAAGGAAACCAACATCGCGTTTTCACAGGCCGCGCATGATAACGCAATGTTGGTTTGGCTAATCAACGTGCCTTGAGCTTCTGATCGATGGCATCCATCAGCATGCCGCCGATGTCGGTGCCAAACGCGTTATCAATCTCGCGAATGCAGGTCGGGCTGGTGACGTTGATCTCGGTCAAGTGCTCGCCGATCACGTCCAGGCCAACGAACAGCAGGCCTTTTTCACGTAAGGTCGGGCCGACTTGCGCGGCGATCCAGCGGTCCTTGTCGGTCAGCGGGCGGGCTTCGCCACGCCCCCCGGCAGCGAGGTTGCCACGGGTTTCGCCCTGGGCCGGAATCCGCGCCAGGCAATAATCCACAGGCTCGCCATCGATCATCAGGATGCGCTTGTCGCCATCCTTGATCGCCGGCAGGTAGGCCTGGCCCATGATCTGCTGGGCGCCGAGGGCGGTCAGGGTTTCGAGGATAACCGACAGGTTCGGATCGCCCGCGCGGTGACGGAAAATCGACGTGCCGCCCATGCCGTCCAGCGGCTTGAGGATCACATCGCCGTGTTTGGCGGCGAACTCACGCAACACGTCGGCGCGGCGGCTGACCACGGTCGGCGGTGTGCACTGCGGGAACAGCGTGGCGAACAGCTTCTCGTTGCAGTCGCGCAGGCTTTGCGGTTTGTTGACCACCAGCACGCCGGCGCGCTCGGCCTGCTCCAGCAAATAGGTGGAGTAGACGAACTCCAGGTCGAACGGCGGATCCTTGCGCATCAGGATCACGTCCAGATCGCTCAGCAGTGCGTCGCTTTCGGCGCCCAGTTCGAACCATTTTTCCGGGTTGGCGAAAACCTGCAACGGACGCATCCGGGCTCGGGCCTGGCCTTCGCCCTGATACAGGTCGCGCTGTTCCATGTAGAACAGCTCCCAGCCACGCTTCTGCGCGGCCAGCAGCATGGCCAGCGAGCTATCCTTTTTATAGGAAATGCTGGCGATAGGGTCCATGACAATCCCGACGCGAACGCTCATGGGTGTTTCCTCGAAATTTGGGGGGCTATTTCGATCTCTGTAGGAGCGAGCTCGCTCGCGATGAACCCGAGAACAACACGCTTATCCAGCCAGCACGCGTTATCGTTGACGGCCATCGCGAGCGAGCTCGCTCCTACAAAAGATCAGCGTATAAAAGTGGCGTCAGAGTGGCGCTGAGTGTGTTCCCGGTCAAGGAAAAACCACCTTGCGGGTCGGCCGATAGATTGGTGTTGGAGACTGTGCTAAAAAGGCTGCCATGTCGTGCCGGCCCTTGAGCACCAAGGGTTTCGAGCCGCGTTAACCGGCAAACGGACAATTTGTTTCGCAAAGGCGACGGTAGAGCATTTTATGGAACAGCACCCCAGCGCCTTGAAGGTCATGGTGATCGACGATTCGAAGACGATCCGTCGCACCGCCGAAACGCTGCTCAAGAACGTGGGTTGTGAGGTCATCACGGCCATCGACGGTTTTGATGCCCTGGCCAAGATTGTCGACAACCATCCCGGCATCATCTTCGTCGACATCATGATGCCGCGCCTGGATGGTTATCAGACCTGCGCCCTGATCAAGAACAACAGCGCGTTCAAGTCCACGCCAGTGATTATGCTGTCGTCCAAGGACGGGCTGTTCGACAAGGCCAAGGGGCGCATCGTCGGCTCCGACCAGTTTTTGACCAAGCCTTTCAGCAAGGAAGAATTGCTTGATGCGATCCAGGCCCATGTTCCTGGCTTCGCCGCCGTTTTGCCGCAGTAGGACACGCACAGTGACGCTCGGCCATCGGGCCAGGCGTCGACAAGAATGGGGAAGACCATGGCACGTATTCTGATCGTCGATGATTCGCCGACCGAAATGTACAAACTGACCGGCATGCTGGAAAAGCACGGTCATGAAGTGTTGAAAGCCGAAAACGGCGCCGACGGCGTGGCCCTGGCCCGCCAGGAAAAGCCCGATGCGGTGCTGATGGACATCGTCATGCCAGGCCTCAATGGCTTCCAGGCCACCCGCCAGTTGACCAAGGACCCGGAAACCGGGCACATCCCGGTGATCATCATCACCACCAAGGATCAGGAAACCGACAAGGTCTGGGGCACGCGCCAGGGCGCCAAGGACTACCTGACCAAGCCGGTTGATGAAGACACCCTGATCAAGACCCTGAACAACGTGCTGGCCGGTTGATCGTCAGGCCATGAACGAGTCGCTGACGGCTTTCGAACTGCTGCTGCAGATCGACCAGCGCTGTCGTTTGCTGGCGGCGGACTTGCCGTCCCAGCCGGCCCGGCGGGACAGTTGGAGCGGCATCGGTTTTCGCCTGGGCGAGCACTGGTATGTCGCGCCCATGAGCGAAGTCAGCGAAGTCTTGCACGAGCCGCGCTGCACTCAGCTACCGGGGGTCAAACCCTGGGTCAAGGGTGTCGCCAACCTGCGCGGACGTTTGCTGCCGGTCATGGACTTGTGCGGCTTCTTCGGGCACGAGCTTTCGGCGGTACGTCGACAGCGGCGGGTGTTGGTGGTGGAACATGAAGAGGTGTTTGCCGGGTTGCTGGTCGATGAAGTCTTCGGCCTCCAGCACTTTGCCCGGGACAGCCTGGAGCCGGTGCCGGTAGACGAATTGAAGGGGCCGGTGGCGACGTTCGTCAAAGGCCGGTTTCAGCGTGAGCAGTGCTGGCAGGTGTTCAGCCCGTTTGCGTTGACGCAGTCCCAAGGGTTCATGAGCGTCGCGGTGTGACAGGAACAACAGAGATCCAATGTGGGAGCGGGCTTGCTCGCGAAGGCGGCAGTCCATTCAACATTGATATTGGCTGATCTACCGCTTTCGCGAGCAAGCCCGCTCCCACAGGTTTGCGGGCAAGCCAAAAAGTGGGTTAACAGGCGAGGACCGATGATAAAAGCAAAAGCAGGCAAGCCAATGGAAGGGTCGCGCAGCCGGTCGCAGATTATCGTGCTGTTCATCGCGCTGATCGTCTTCATCATGCTGCTGTTCGCCAACTTCGCGTACCTCAACACCCAGGCTATCTACGACAAACAGTACATCGGCCACGCCGGCGAACTGCGCGTGCTGTCCCAGCGTATCGCCAAGAACGCCACCGAAGCCGCCGCCGGCAAGGCTGCCGCGTTCAAGTTGCTCAGCGATGCGCGCAACGATTTTGCCCGGCGCTGGGGTTTTCTGAAGAAGGGTGACCCGGCCACGGGCCTGCCGCCGGCCCCCGCCACCGTGCGTCCGGAGATGCGGGCAGTGCAACAGGACTGGGAGCGGCTGCTGAAGAACACCGATGCGATTCTCTCCAGCGAGCAAACCGTACTGTCGCTGCATCAGGTCGCCGCGACCCTGGCCGAAACCGTGCCGCAATTGCAGGTCGAGTACGAGAAAGTCGTCGAGACTCTCCTGCAGCGGGGCGCCCCGGCGACCCAGGTGGCCATGGCCCAGCGCCAATCGCTGCTGGCCGAGCGGATCCTCGGCGCAGTCAACACGGTGTTGGCCGGCGACGAAAATTCACAGCAGGCCGCCGATGCGTTCGGACGTGACGCAACGCAGTTCGGCAAGGTGCTCAACGGCATGCTCCAGGGCGACCCGGCGCTCAAGGTCAGCCAGGTCGAAGACCGCGACGCCCGTGCGCGACTCGCGGAAATCTCCGAGCTGTTCGAGTTCGTCTCGGGCTCGGTGGACGAGATCCTCGAAACCTCGCCGGAGCTGTTCAAGGTCCGCGAATCGGCCTCGAACATTTTCAGCCTGTCGCAAACCCTACTCGACGAAGCCTCACACCTGGCCAGCGGTTTTGAAAACATGGTCGGCGGGCGAACCACCGACACCATTGGCGGCTATGTGCTGGGCCTGTTGGCGCTGGCTTCGATCATCCTGATCGGTTTGGTGATGGTGCGCGAAACCAATCGTCAGTTGCGTGAAACCGCCGAGAAAAACGAGCGTAACCAGAACGCGATCATGCGTTTGCTCGACGAGATCGAAGACCTGGCCGACGGCGACCTCACAGTGACGGCCTCGGTAACCGAAGACTTTACCGGCACCATCGCCGACTCGATCAATTACTCCGTCGACCAGTTGCGCGATCTGGTCGCAACCATCAACCTCACCGCCGGCCAGGTGGCCGCCGCCGTGCAGGAAACCCAGGCCACTGCCATGCACCTGGCCCAGGCGTCGGAGCACCAGGCCCAGCAGATTTCCGAAGCGTCGATGGCGATCAACGACATGGCCGAGTCCATCGACCAGGTGTCGGCCAACGCGGCGGAATCTTCGGCGGTTGCCGAACGCTCGGTGGAAATCGCCAACAAGGGCAACGAGGTGGTGCACAACACCATCCACGGCATGGACAACATTCGCGAGCAGATTCAGGACACCGCCAAACGCATCAAGCGCCTGGGCGAGTCTTCTCAGGAAATCGGCGACATTGTCAGCCTGATCGATGACATTGCCGATCAGACCAATATCCTGGCTCTCAACGCGGCCATCCAGGCGTCCATGGCCGGTGACGCCGGTCGCGGTTTCGCCGTGGTCGCCGATGAAGTGCAGCGCCTGGCCGAGCGCTCGTCCGCCGCCACCCGGCAGATCGAAACCCTGGTGCGGGCGATCCAGACCGATACCAACGAAGCGGTCATCTCCATGGAACAAACGACGACCGAAGTGGTGCGTGGCGCCCGTCTGGCGCAGGATGCCGGTGTGGCCCTGGAAGAAATCGAAGGCGTCTCCAAGACTCTAGCGGCGTTGATCCAGAGTATTTCCAATGCGGCGCAACAGCAGACGTCGTCGGCCGGTCAGATTTCCCTGACAATGAACGTGATCCAGCAGATCACCTCGCAGACATCGTCGGGTTCCACCGCCACGGCCGACAGCATTGGCAACCTGGCGAAAATGGCCAGTCAGTTGCGTCGTTCGGTGTCCGGTTTCACCTTGCCGGATGCCAAGGCGCAGGTTGTGGACAAAGCTTGAACCGCCCATGGGTATCTGAATTGTGATTGGAGTGGTTATGGGTGATCGGCACGACTATGTGGCCCTCGAGTGGGTCAAGGGCGAGATTGCCGAAACGCTGAAACAGGCTCATCACGCGATTGAAAACCTGCTCGATGACCCGCAGGCGACGCAAGCGCTGGATGCAAGCCTTTCGTGCATCCACCAGGTTCATGGCAGTTTGCAGATGGTCGAGTTCTACGGCGCGGCGTTGCTCGCCGAAGAAATGGAACAGCTGGCCATGGCCTTGCAGGGCAACCGTGTCAGCCATCGCGACGAGGCGTTGCACCTGTTGATGCAGGCCCTGGGGCAGTTGCCGATCTACCTGGACCGGGTGCAAGGCGCGCGCCGCGATTTGCCACTGGTGGTGTTGCCACTGATCAACGACCTGCGCAGCGCCCGCGGCGAAAGCCTGCTGTCGGAAACCAGCCTGTTCAGCCCGCAATTGCCCGAGTTGCCAGCGTTGGACGTACAAGCGCTGGCGCAGCTGGAACCGGCCGAATTGCCCGGTGTGCTGCGAAAGCTGCGGCAGATGCTGCAAATGGCGCTGGTCGGATTTTTGCGTGAACAGGACAACGACACCAACCTCGATTACCTGGCCAAGGTATTCACCCGCCTCGAAGCACTGTGCGACAACGCCCCCCTGAGCCCGTTATGGCAGGTGGCATCGGCGCTGGTCGAAGGCATGCAGGGCGGTGCGATCGCCAATAGCCCGGCCTTGCGCAGCCTGTTCAAGGATGCCGACAAGGAACTCAAGCGCCTGCTCGAACAAGGCATGCCCGGCATCAACCAACCGGCCCCGCCGGAGCTGCTCAAGAGTTTGCTCTTCTATATTGCCAAGGCCGAACATCCCACCGGGCAGATGCTGACCATGAAAGAACGCTACTCACTGGACGACGCGCTGCCCGACAGCGTGATGGTCGATGAAGAACGCGCGCGCCTGGCCGGTCCCGACCGCGACGCCATGCGCTCGGTGCTGGCTGCACTGTGCGAAGAGCTGGTGCGGGTCAAGGAGCGCCTGGACCTGTTCGTGCGCAGTGACCGCCAGCACACTTCCGACCTCGACAGCCTGCTGGCGCCGCTGCGGCAAATCGCCGACACCCTGGCGGTCCTGGGCTTCGGCCAGCCGCGCAAGGTGATCATCGATCAATTGGCGGTGGTGCTCAGCCTCGCTCAGGGTCAGCGCGAACCCAACGATGCGATCCTCATGGACGTTGCAGGGGCCTTGTTGTACGTCGAAGCGACGCTGGCCGGCATGGTCGGTACCGTGGAGCCGGAGAGCCAGGACGACAACCGCCTGCCCACCACCGACCTGACGCAGATCCATCAGATCGTGATCAAGGAGGCCCGCATCTGTTTGCAGCAGGCCAAGGACATGATTGTCGACTACATCGACGCCGATTGGGACCGCCAGCATTTGCAGGCGTTGCCGGCCTTGCTGACCCAGGTGCGCGGGGCGCTGGCGATGATTCCGTTGAGCCGGGCGGCGAGCCTGGTCGAAACCTGCAACCACTTTATTCGCGAGCACCTGTTGCTCGAGCCGGGTCAACCGGGCTGGCAGGAACTGGACAGTCTGGCCGATGTGATCACCAGCATCGAGTACTATCTCGAACGCCTCGGTGATGACCCGCAAGCGCAGGGCGAAAACCTGCTTGATGTCGCGGAAAAAAGCCTGGCGAACCTCGGTTTTTTCCCCAGTGAGCAGCATGTGCCAGTGCTTGATGATGTGCTCAACCCGACCCAGGCGCAGGTCATGCAGATGATGCAGGAGCTGGAGGATCCACAGGTCGTCCAGACCTTGGCCGATGTGCTCGCCAGTCCGGTTTCGACTCTGAATCCGCCCGCGCTGAACACCCCGGGCAGCCTGCTGCCGCCACCCGCAGGCGAAGAGCCGGTGGACGAAGAACTGCGCGAAGTGTTCCTCGAAGAAACCGACGAAGTCCTGGAGATCCTGCGCGATTACTTGCCGCGCTGGTCCGCCAACCCAGACAACCGCTCGGCCCTGAGTGAGTTGCGCCGCGCCTTCCATACCCTCAAAGGCAGTGGCCGCATGGTGCGCGCCCTGGTGCTGGGCGAGCTGGCCTGGGCCGTGGAAAACCTGCTCAATCGCGTACTGGAGAACAGTGTGGAGCCGGGTGCTACGGTGCAGCAACTGATCGGCGATGTGCTGCATCTGCTGCCGGAGCTGGTGGCTGAATACGCCGCCAATGCCCAGCGTCAGCGCAACGATGTCGATCAGTTGGCCGCCCGCGCCCATGCCCTGGCCAAGGGCGATGAACCGGTGTCCGATGAGGATACGCAAGATGTCGCGGCCCTCGACCCGCTGTTGCTGGAGATCTTTCGCAAAGAGGCCGAAACCCACTTGGGCAGCCTCAATCGCTTCCTTGATCAGGCCGCCGAGCATGTGCCGTTGCAGGCCAGCGACGAATTGCAGCGCGCCTTGCACACCCTCAAGGGCAGCGCCTCCATGGCCGGCGTGTTGCCGATTGCCGAACTGGCCGCACCGCTGGATCAACTGGCTCGGGAATACAAGGCGCACCTGATCGCACTGGATCTGGATGAAGTCGAATTGTTACTGGAGGCAGAAGGACTGTTTCGCCTCGGCTTGCGCCAGCTCAAGCGCGATCCGCTGGCGGAAATTCCCGGTGCCCGGGGTTTGACCGAGCGCGCCAGGGCGCAGCTGGCCGAGCGCCTGGAAAACCTCCTGAGCACACCGAACACCGGGCTGCGAATCAAGCGCGACCCGCAACTGATCAACAACTTCCTCGCCCAGGGCATGGACATCCTGCTGGACGCCGAAAGCCTGTTGCAGCGTTGGCAGCAACACCCCGGCGAACGTCAGGAACTCAGCGCGCTGCTGGACGAATTGACCACACTCGGCGAAGGCGCCCATCTGGCCGACCTGCACCCGGTGGACGAGTTGTGCGAAGCGTTGCTCGACCTGTACGGTGCCGTGGAAGAAAGCAGCCTGGCGGTCAGCGAGCGGTTTTTCCATGAAGCACAGGGTGCCCACGAAGCACTGATCAACATGCTCGACGAACTGGCCGCCGGGCAGGAAGTCAGCCCGCAGCCGCTACGGATCAGGGCCTTGCGCGAGCTGCTCGACGAGAGCCTTGACCCGTCGGCAATGGGCTTGATCCGCAGCGATGGCAGCCGAAGCCTGAGCATCCGCGAACTGGGTTCTGCCACCGAGGAACTTGAGCGCACGCTACCCCCTGCCCCTGTAGGAGCGAGCTCGCTCGCGATGGACTCAAATGCGCCGCGCTTATCCAATGACAACGCGTCATCGTTAACGCCCATCGCGAGCGAACTCGCTCCTACAGGAGAGGGGCGCGAGCTGGACGATGAAATCGTTGCGATCTTCCTTGAAGAAGCGGTGGATATCCTCGAAAGCGCCGGTCAGGCCTTGCAGCGCTGGTTGCGCGACTCGGACAACGCTGCGCCGCTGTCGTCCCTGCAACGGGATTTGCACACCCTCACAGGCGGTGCACGCATGGCTGAGGTCGGGCCGGTCGGCGATCTGGCCCATGAGCTGGAAAGCCTTTACCAGGGCCTGGTGGACCGTCGTTATGCCTTCAGCGATTCACTGGCGGTGCTGCTCAAACAGAGCCATGAGCGACTGGCGTTGTACCTTGAACAGTTGCAACTCAGCCAGCCGCTGGACGATTCCCGTGAGCTGATCGAAGCCATTCGTGCCTACCGTCAAGGGCATGCGGGTATCGCCGAGGGGGCCCGGCAGGCGACCGGCAGCGACACGGCTGCGCACGATACTGAATTGCTGGAGATCTTCCTCGAGGAAGGTTTCGACATTATCGAAAGCTCCGGGGCGGCGCTTGAGCGCTGGCAGGCCCAGCCTTCGAGTCGTCAGGAAGTGGAAACCCTGCTGCGCGACCTGCACACCCTCAAGGGCGGTGCGCGCATGGTGGAAATCGCCGCGATTGGTGATCTGGCCCATGAACTGGAGTTCCTCTACGAAGGCCTGTCCACCGGCGTGCTGCAACCGACGGAGCCGTTGTTCGCGCTGTTGCAGCGCAGCCATGACCGCCTGGCGCAGATGCTCGATGCGGCCCGCGCCGGTGAGCCGATGCCGCCGGCCGATCGCTTGATCGATGCGATCAAGAACTTCAGCCATCCGGCCGTGCCGGAAACGCTCGCGTCGGTTGCGCCGTCGGCCACGCCCAAGCCCGAGCCGCTGGCGCCGTCGTCCGATGCCGGCGCGGACATGGTCAAGGTCTCGGCGGAGTTGCTCGACGATCTGGTCAACCTGGCCGGTGAAACATCGATCTTCCGTGGCCGAATCGAACAACAGGTCAACGATGCGCACATCGCCCTGAATGAAATGGAGACCACTATCGAGCGGATGCGCGACCAGTTGCGCCGCCTCGATACCGAAACCCAGGGGCGGATCCTCAGCCGCCAGCAAGTCGAGGCCGAACGCCTGGGCTACGAGGAATTCGACCCGCTGGAAATGGACCGCCACTCACAGTTGCAGCAACTGTCCCGGGCATTGTTCGAGTCGGCTTCTGACTTGCTCGACCTCAAGGAAACCCTCGAGCGACGCAATCAGGACACGGAAAACCTCCTGCAACAGCAGGGCCGCATCAACACCGAACTGCAGGAAGGCCTGATGCGCACGCGCATGGTGCCGTTCGAACGCATGCTCCCGCGTTTGCAGCGCATCGTCCGGCAGGTGTCCAGCGAACTGGGCAAGGACGTGGACTTCATCGTCGACAACGCGGAAGGTGAAATGGACCGCAGCGTTCTCGAACGTATGGCCGCGCCGCTGGAACACATGCTGCGCAACGCCGTCGATCATGGCCTGGAGTCCGTTGAAGTGCGGTTGGCGGCGGGGAAGCCGGCCAAGGGGAAAATCACCCTCGATCTGCTGCGCGAAGGCGGCGACATCATTTTCGACATCCGCGACGACGGTGCCGGTGTACCGCTGGACGCGGTGCGGCGCAAGGCGATCAAGCGCGGCCTGCTCGCCCCGGACAGCATCATCAGTGATCACGACGTGTTGCAGTTCATCCTGCAACCGGGGTTTTCCACCGCCGAAAAAATCACCCAGATCTCCGGGCGCGGCGTCGGCATGGACGTGGTGCACGAAGAGGTGCGACAACTGGGCGGCACCATGAGCATCGACTCGGTGCCCGGGCAGGGCGTGCATTTCCGCATTCGCCTGCCGTTTACCGTATCGGTCAACCGGGCGTTGATGGTGCAGTGCGGTGAGGACCAATACGCGATCCCGCTCAATACCATCGACGGCATCGTTCGCGTTCTGCCCAATGAACTCGAAGGGTATTTCCGCTTCGATTCGCCAACCTACGAATACGCCGGCCAACATTACGAGCTGTGCTATCTGGGTGAGCTGCTGAAAATCAGCCCGCGCCCGAAGCTGTTGGGCCAGAGCCTGCCATTGCCGGTGTTGCTGGTGCAGTGCAACGAACGGCACATCGCGGTGCTGGTGGATGCCATGGCCGGCACTCGCGAAATCGTGGTCAAGAGCCTGGGGCCGCAATTTGCGGCGGTGCAAGGGGTATCCGGGGCGACGATTCTCGGGGACGGCCGGGTGGTGCTGATTCTGGATTTGCTGGCGCCGATCCGCGCCATGCAGGCCCGTGTGCCCCAGCGTCCGGCGGGGCAAGAGGTCGAGGTCGAACCGCATCGGCCGCTGCTGGTGATGGTGGTCGACGACTCGGTCACCGTGCGCAAGGTCACCAGCCGCTTGCTCGAACGCCACGGCATGAGCGTGCTGACGGCCAAGGACGGAGTCGATGCCATGCTGCTGCTGGAAGAGCACATGCCCGACCTGATGCTGCTGGACATCGAGATGCCGCGCATGGATGGCTTCGAAGTCGCGACCCAGGTGCGCAACGACGAACGCCTGCAACACCTGCCGATCATCATGATCACCTCCCGCACCGGACAGAAACACCGCGATCGCGCCATGGCCATTGGCGTCAACGACTACCTTGGCAAGCCGTACCAGGAATCGGTGCTGCTCGAAAGCATCGCCTTGTGGAGCAAGACCCATGCTTGAGCACCGCACCAGCAACCTCACCGGCCTGCTGCTGCCGTTGGCCGACCGCAACCTGATCCTGCCCAACGTCGCCGTTGCCGAGCTGATCGATTACCAGCAGCCGGGGACGTTCGACCTCGACACTCCGCCGTGGTACCTGGGCCTGGTGACATGGCGTGACCGGCAGATTCCGCTGCTGAGTTTCGAGTCGGCATGCGCGCAGAAAATCGTCATCGGCGAACGCGCGCGGATCGTCATTCTCAACGCCCTGGGCGGGCGCCCCGAGCTGAAATTCATCGCGCTGCTGGTGCAGGGGATTCCGCGCTCCTGCAAGCTCGATAGCCAGTTGAGTTACGTGGATGTGCCGTTGTGTCCGCTGGAGCAGGCGGCGGTACAGGTGGGCGAGCAAGTGGCCAAGGTGCCGGATCTGCTAGCGCTGGAGGCGTTGTTGGTGGATGCCGGATTGACCATCTGATCGCGGACTTGCGTTGACTGCACCGGCCTCTTCGCGAGCAAGTCGGATCGCCGCACCGCCGCTCCCACAGGGGACCGCATTCCAAAGTGGGAGCGGGCTTGCTCGCGAAAGCGTCAGTCCAGACAACCATTACCCTGAGCGTAACGATCCACCACTCTGCTTGATTGATACCCCCAACCAACACTCCTAAGGTGACCCCCACGACAGCGAACCCGTGGAGTGGTCATGACAACAACAATATCCCCCGACTCGCGATGGACGCGGCGGCGCAGCGAAAAGCAGCGGCGCCTCGAGCTGGTGCGAGGTCTTGCCGACGGTGTGGTGTTGCCCACCGACAACATCGTCGCGGCGCTTGAAGCGCTGATTCTGCCCGGCGACCGCGTGGTGCTCGAAGGCAACAACCAGAAGCAGGCGGATTTCCTTTCGCGCTCCCTGGCCAAGGCCGCCCCCGCGAAGCTGCATGACCTGCACATGATCATGCCCAGCGTCGGACGCTCCGAGCACCTGGATCTGTTCGAACGGGGTATCGCCCGCAAACTCGACTTCTCTTTCGCCGGCACCCAGAGCCTGCGCATCAGCCAGTTGCTTGAAGACGGCCTGCTGGAAGTCGGCGCGATCCACACCTACATCGAACTTTACGCACGGCTGGTGGTGGACCTGATTCCCAACGTCGTGTTGTCGGCCGGGTTCATGGCCGACCGCGCCGGCAACATCTACACCGGGCCGAGCACCGAAGACACCCCGGCGCTGATCGAGCCGGCGGCCTTCAGCGACGGCATCGTCATCGTCCAGGTCAACCAGTTGGTGGACGACGTCAGCGACCTGCCGCGCGTCGACATCCCTGCGTCCTGGGTCGACTTCGTGGTGGTGGCCGACAAGCCGTTCTACATCGAACCGCTGTTCACCCGCGACCCTCGGCACATCAAGCCTGTGCACGTGCTGATGGCGATGATGGCGATTCGCGGGATCTACGAAAAACACAACGTGCAGTCGCTCAACCACGGCATCGGTTTCAACACCGCTGCCATCGAATTGATTCTGCCGACCTACGGCGAATCCCTCGGCCTCAAAGGCAAGATCTGCCGCAACTGGACGCTCAACCCGCACCCGACGCTGATCCCGGCGATTGAAAGTGGTTGGGTCGAAAGCGTGCATTGCTTTGGCACCGAACTGGGGATGGAGAACTACATTGCGGCGCGGCCGGATGTGTTCTTTACCGGGCGCGACGGCTCCCTGCGTTCCAACCGGATGTTCAGCCAACTGGCCGGGCAATATGCCGTGGACCTGTTCATCGGCGCGACTTTGCAAGTCGATGGCGACGGCCATTCGTCCACCGTGACTCGCGGACGCCTGGCCGGTTTCGGCGGAGCGCCGAACATGGGTCACGACCCACGCGGTCGTCGCCATGGCACGCCGGCCTGGCTCGACATGCGCAATACCGATGTGGCCGAGCCGATGCTCGAACGCGGCAAGAAACTTGTGGTGCAGATGGTCGAGACCTTCCAGGAAGGCGGCAAACCGACCTTCGTCGAAACCCTCGATGCGGTGGATGTGGCGAAGAAAAGCGGCATGCCACTGGCGCCGATCATGGTCTACGGCGACGACGTCACCCACTTGTTGACCGAAGAAGGCATCGCCTACCTGTACAAGGCGCGCTCACTGGAAGAACGCCAGGCGATGATCGCCGCCGTCGCCGGGGTGACCGCCATCGGCCTGCGCCACAACCCCAAAGACACCGCGCGCATGCGCCGCGAAGGCCTGATCGCCTTGCCCGAAGACCTCGGCATCCGCCGCACCGACGCCACCCGCGAACTGCTCGCGGCGAAAAGCGTGGCCGATCTGGTGGAGTGGTCCGGTGGCCTCTACAACCCGCCCGCCAAGTTCAGGAGCTGGTAATGCACGCACTTAATCTGCAACCAAAAAGCCTGAGCCTGGCCGAACGGCTGGCGGACCTAGCAGTGGATGCGTTGATCGACGAGGCTGATCTGTCGCCGAAACCGGCACTGGTCGACCGTCGCGGCAATGGCGCCCACACCGATTTGCACCTGGGGCTGATGCACGCCTCGGCGCTGTCCTTGTGGCCGGCCTTTAAAGAAATGGCGGAAGTCGCCATCGAGTTCGGCGAGATCGGCTTGCCCCTGCGCGAAGCCGTGGGCCGCATCGGTCGCGAAGGTGAGCAAGCCATGCTCGACACCACCGGCGGCGTGAACACCCATCGCGGGGCGATCTGGGCCTTGGGGTTGCTGATCACTGCCGCTGCACTGGAACCTCAATCCTGCAACGCCAATAGCGTGGCGTTACGGGCGGCGCGGCTGGCCCTGCTCGACGACCGTTTTGCGCCACGTCCGCTCAGTCACGGTGCGCAAGTCGCCCAACGCTACGGCGCTCGCGGCGCCCGTGAAGAAGCGCAACTGGGTTTTCCGGCGGTGACCCAACGTGCACTGCCACAACTGCTGCGCAGCCGCGCCGCCGGTCATGGCGAGCAGAACGCCCGGCTCGACGCACTGTTGGCGATCATGACGAGTCTGGCCGACACCTGCGTGCTTTACCGCGCCGGTGAAGAAGGCCTGAACACCATGCAACAGGGCGCCCGGGCGGTGCTCGATGCGGGCGGCAGCGCCAGCCTCGGCGGACGTCGCCGCCTGCATGAGCTGGACCAACAACTCATCGCGTTGAATGCCTCGCCCGGTGGCGCTGCCGACCTGCTTGCAGCCTGCCTGTTCATCGACCGTATCGCGTCTGGCGACGGCCTTATCCAGGGAGTGTTTTGATGGAAACCTTATCCTTTGAATTCCCCGCCGGGCAGCCGCCACGCGGTCGCACCCTGGTGGGTTGTGTCGGCTCTGGCGATCTGGAAGTGCTGATCGAACCGGGTCAGGCCGGCAAGTTGACGATCAATGTGCAGACCTCGGTCAACGGCAGCGAACAACGCTGGCGGCACCTGTTTGCACGGATGTTCGACGGCCAGACGCCCCCGGCCATGGATATCGATATCCACGATTTCGGCGCGACGCCGGGCGTGGTGCGCCTGCGTCTGGAGCAAGGCTTCGAGGAGATCGGCCATGACTGACAGCGCATCTTTGCTCAACAAGCACAGCTTCGTCGAACTCGGTGCCCGGCAACGGGCCAAGACCCTGCTCGATGCCGGCACCTTCCGCGAACTGCTCGACCCCTTTCAACGGATCATGTCGCCGTGGCTGTCGCGCCAGGGCGTGGTGCCGCAAGCCGACGACGGCGTGGTGATCGCCAAGGGCAACCTCGATGGTTTGCCGGTGGTGATCGCGGCCATCGAAGGCGCGTTCCAGGGCGGCAGCCTCGGTGAAGTCGGCGGAGCAAAAATTGCCGGCGCGCTGGAACTGGCCGCCGAAGACAACCGCAACGGTATCCCGACCCGCGCCGTGCTGCTGCTGGAAACCGGCGGCGTGCGCTTGCAGGAAGCCAACCTCGGCCTGGCGGCAATTGCCGACATCCACGCGGCGATAGTCGATTTGCAGCAGTACCAGCCCGTGGTCGGTGTGGTGGCGGGCAGCGTCGGTTGCTTTGGCGGCATGTCGATTGCCGCCGGGTTGTGCAGCTATCTGTTGGTGACCCAGGAAGCGCGACTCGGCCTGAACGGCCCGCAGGTGATCGAACAGGAAGCCGGACTCGAGGAGTACGACTCCCGCGACCGGCCCTTCATCTGGAGCCTGACCGGTGGAGAGCAACGCTTCGCCAGTGGTCTGGTGGATCGCTATGTTGCCGACGACGTGGCGCAGATCCGCCAGCAGGTGGGTGAGTTACTCCAGCAAGGATTGCCAACGCAACCGCGTAGCCAACAGGCCGAGTTGTTCCTGCAACGGTTGGCGCGTCTGGATGCCGAACCGCAAATCGAGCCGTCCGTGGTTCGCGATCTGTACCAAGGAGAACGCCCATGAGTTCGTATTCCCTGCGAGGCTTGAACTGGTTCAACGCCTTGAGCGCCGGAACGAAAGCGGTCGAGGGTTTACCGGCTTCGCTGAAGGTCGCGGACGCCGTGCTGGGCGATCAGCCTGTGCGTTTCCTCGCGGTGGTGGCCGACCCGGAAAACCGCTTCGTCCGTGCACGTAACGGCGAAGTGGGTTTGCTCGAAGGCTGGGGCCTGGCCAAGGCTGTGGATGAAGTCATTGCCGCCGATCAGAACAAGGCTCGCAAACGCGCCCTGGTCGCCATCGTCGACGTGCCGAGCCAGGCTTATGGTCGACGGGAGGAAGCCCTCGGCATTCATCAGGCGCTGGCCGCTGCGGCGGGCAGTTATGCCCGTGCCCGTCTGGCCGGTCATGCGGTGATCGGTTTGCTGGTGGGCAAGGCAATGTCGGGCGCGTTTCTGGCCCACGGCTATCAGGCCAATCGCTTGATCGCCCTGTGCGATCCGGGAGTGATGGTGCACGCCATGGGCAAGGCGTCGGCCGCGCGGGTGACCTTGCGCAGCGTCGAAGAGCTCGAAGCCTTGGCTGCCAGCGTGCCGCCGATGGCCTATGACATCGACAGCTATGCCAGCCTCGGGTTGCTGTGGGAAACCTTGGCGGTGGAGAAGATAGAGCAGCCGACGGCGGCGGATCTGGCGCGGGTGACCGAGTGCCTGCATCAGGCGATTGACGATGTGGCCGCCGCTGGCCGTGATCTGAGCGGTCGGCTGGGTGCGGCCAATCGGGCGGCGTCGAGCAAGGTTCGTCAATTGCTGAGAGCGCAGTGGTGAGCACGCTACTGGCTCACGACCTGCTGTGGGGCATGACCCCGCAGCAGTTGCCGACGGATGCGCCTGCGTGGGTGATCGAGTCGATCAGTGCCGGCCAGCCGGTGGTGGTCCGTCGCGCCTTGAGCGCGGCGGGGCAGGTGGCCGTGGGCGTGCGCGGGCCGTTGCGCGAACAGCGATTTGCCGCGGTGATGGAAGTCGCCGCCATCACCCGGCGGGTGCAGCCGGAAGAGCTGTGCCATGTTCAAGGCCGGCGCGATTTCCCGGCGCTGCGGGCTTTGGCGCAACTGCGCGCGCACCTCGATGGCAGTGGCTGGGTCTGGGGTGTCAGCGGCAGCGCCGGGTTCGAGTTGGCCAGTGGGTTTGCCGCTTTGCACGAGGGCAGCGACCTCGACCTGATCCTGCGTACGCCACGTCCGTTGAGTCGTGTCGACGCCCAGGCGTTGGTGGCCGTTCTTGATACAGCCGTATGCCGCGTGGACCTGCAACTGCAGGCGCCGTCGGGTGCCGTTGCCTTGCGCGAATGGGCCGGTGCTTCGTCGCGAGTCCTGCTGAAAAATGCCATTCAAGCCACCCTGGTGACTGATCCGTGGAATCCACAGGAGCAAGCAGCATGAGCAGCTTGCTGGTGTTCCCCGGCCAGGGTGCACAACAACCCGGAATGCTGGCGCGTTTACCTCGGGAAACGTTGAACGAGGCGAGCGACCTGCTCGGTGAAGATGTGACGCAGCTGGATTCTGCCGAGGCGTTGCAGTCGACGAGGGCGGTTCAGCTTTGCCTGCTGATCGCCGGCGTCGCTGCTTCACGCCAGTTGGGCATGGCGCCGGACTACGTGGCCGGCTTGTCGATCGGCGCTTACCCGGCAGCGGTGGTGGCCGGTGCCTTGGGTTTCAGCGATGCGCTGCATCTGGTCAGCCTGCGCGGTGAGCTGATGCAGCAGGCTTATCCACAGGGCTACGGCATGACCGCGATCATCGGTCTGGACCTGGCCACGGTGGAAGGATTACTGGCCCGGGTGCACAGCGCAGAAATGCCGGTTTATCTGGCCAATATCAACGCCGATAACCAGGTGGTGATTGCCGGTAGCGACGCGGCGATGAAAGCGGTGGCCGGGTTGGCGAAAGGTTGCGGAGCGGGCTTGGCCAAGCGTCTGGCAGTGAGCGTGCCGTCCCACTGCCCATTGCTTGAGGCGCCCGCGCAACGGTTGGCCGAAGCCTTCGCCAAGGTGCCGCTGCACACCCCGAAGATGGGCTACCTGAGCGGCAGTCGCGCGCGTCCGCTGATCAAGCCTGAAGCCTTGCGTGACGACCTGGCCTTCAACATGTGCCGCATCGTCGATTGGCGCGGCACGGTACAAAGCGCCTACGAGCGCGGCGTACGTCTACAGATCGAACTGCCGCCCGGTGCGGTGCTGACCGGACTGGCGCGCCGGGTGTTCGAGCAGGGCACCGTGATTGCCTTCGACGGTGCACGGCTCGACACCTTGCAGGCGCTGATGCGTGAGGAGGGAAGCCGCCACCCTTAGATCATCTGACTTAAGGCTTCGCACAACAAAAACAACATTCGAAATGCACTTTGAGGACTACAGCAATGATTATTTACGGTGTGGCGCTGTTGGCGATCTGTACGCTGGCAGGGGTGATCATGGGGGACATGCTCGGGGTGTTGCTGGGTGTGAAGTCAAACGTCGGCGGTGTCGGGATCGCGATGATCCTGCTGATTTGCGCACGGTTGTGGATGCACAAGCGTGGCGGCATGACCAAGGATTGCGAGATGGGCGTCGGCTTCTGGGGCGCGATGTACATCCCGGTGGTGGTGGCGATGGCGGCACAACAAAACGTGGTCACGGCGCTGCATGGTGGTCCGGTGGCGGTGTTGGCAGCGATCGGTTCGGTGGTGATCTGCGGCTGCACCATTGCCCTGATCAGCCGGACCCATAGAGGCGAACCCTTGCCCGATGAACCGGCGGATGTAACGGCGGTTGGCGCACCGGCAGGAGGTCGCTGATATGTGGGATCTCATCAAGAACGGTCTTGAACACAACGGTCTGGTCACTGCATTCGCTTTCGTCGGCGTGATCATGTGGGTGTCGGTAGTGATCTCCAAACGCCTGACCTTCGGGCGTATCCACGGCTCGGCGATTGCCATCGTCATCGGCCTGGTACTGGCCTGGGTCGGCGGCACGATGACCGGCGGGCAAAAAGGCCTGGCGGACCTGACCCTGTTTTCCGGCATCGGGCTGATGGGCGGCGCCATGCTGCGGGACTTCGCCATCGTCGCCACGGCCTTCGAGGTGCAGGCCACGGAAGCGAAAAAGGCCGGCTTGATCGGCGTGATCGCGCTGCTGTTGGGCACGGTGCTGCCGTTTATTGTCGGCGCGTGCATGGCCTGGGCCTTCGGTTACCGCGATGCGGTGAGCATGACCACCATCGGTGCCGGGGCGGTGACCTACATTGTCGGGCCGGTGACCGGCGCGGCCATTGGCGCCAGTTCCGATGTGGTGGCGCTGTCGATTGCCACCGGTCTGATCAAGGCGATTCTGGTGATGGTCGGCACGCCGATGGCGGCGCGCTGGATGGGTCTGGATAACCCGCGCTCGGCGATGGTGTTTGGTGGGCTGGCCGGGACGGTCAGTGGCGTGACTGCCGGTTTGGCGGCGACGGATCGGCGCCTGGTGCCTTATGGCGCGCTGACCGCGACATTCCACACCGGGTTGGGCTGCTTGCTGGGGCCTTCGTTGTTGTACTTCATTGTTCGCGGGATTGTCGGCTAGGTTCAGGGGCTGAGTTGTCGGGTCCGACGCTTTCGCGAGCAAGCCCGCTCCCACATTTGGAATGCGGTCGAATGTGGGAGCGGGCTTGCTCGCGAAGGGCTCGACACGGTTTCAAGCCTGCCGATTGGCATACATCCGACACTCCGCCAGCAACGCCAGCAGATTCGGATCACGCTCCTTGGCTTTCAGGAACACCACGCCAATGTGCTGCTGCAACCGGTACTTTTCCTGCAACGGGATCAGCTTCACCCGGTTCTCGTACACCGCCGCAATCCGCCCCGGCAGCAACGCATAACCCACGCCCGAACTGACCATGCTCAGCAGGGTGAAAATGTCGTTGACCTGCATCGCCACCTTCGGTTCGAACCCTGCCTGCTCGAATACCCGCTTGCCGTCCTGATGGGTGGCGAAGCCCTGGGTCAGGGTGATGAAGGTTTCGTCGCGGACCTCGGCCAGGTCGACTTCGGTTCGCTGGGCAAACTTCGAGTCGGCGGGGGTGGCGAGGAAGATGTCGTCGGAAAACAGCGGGATCTGCTCGCAATCCGGGTCGTTGACACTGTCGTCCAGCGACACCAGGGCCGCATCGACTTCCATGTTCTTGAGCTTGTAGAGCAGGTCGATGTTGGAGCCCAGAATCAGGTCGATGTTGAGCTCGCTGCGGCGGATCTTCAAACCCATGATCAGTTGCGGCACGGTCTTGACCGTCAGTGAATACAGCGAGCCCAGCTTGAAACGTTCGGCGGAGAACCCGGCGGCTTCGCGGGTCAGGCGCACGCTTTCGACGACATCCTGAATCAGCTTCTGCGCCCGCTCTTCCAGCACATAAGCGCTTTCCAGCGGCGTCAGGCTGCGGCCTTCGTGCTTGAACAGGGGGCAGCGCAGGGCGCTTTCCAGGGAATGGATCGCCCGATGCACGCTGACGTTACTGGTCTGCAACTCGGCAGCGGCCCGCGCCAGGTTGCCGGTGCGCATGAAAGCCAGGAACACCTCGAGTTTTTTCAGGGTCAACTCTTCATCGATCAGCATGGGGCGGACTCTTTTTGGAATGACTCGATTGTGCCCAATTACTCCGGGCCCGTCGTACAGAAACATTGCGCTTTTACGCTTCAAGCCTGAGCCTTGCGCTCTGCGGTAACGAATTTCGAGGTGAGCAACGCATGTATCACGGGGAAAGACTGAACGCCTGGACGCATCTTGTCGGGGCCGTGGCGGCGTTTATCGGCGGGGTGTGGCTGATTGTGCTGGCCAGTCTCGACGGCAGTCCGTGGAAGATTGTCAGCATGGCGATCTACGCCTTTACCTTGCTGGTGCTCTACAGCTCTTCGACCGTGTACCACAGCGTGCGCGGGCGCAAGAAAGCGATCATGCAGAAGGTCGATCACTTTTCGATCTACCTGTTGATCGCCGGCAGCTACACGCCGTTCTGTCTGGTGACCCTGCGCGGGCCGTGGGGCTGGACGTTGTTCGGGATTGTCTGGGGACTGGCGCTGATCGGCATCCTGCAAGAGATAAAGCCGCGTTCGGAAGCGCGGATTCTGTCGATCGTGATTTATGCGGTGATGGGCTGGATTGTACTGGTGGCGGTCAAGCCGCTGCTCGCGGCGCTGGGCAGCGCCGGGTTTGCGTGGCTGGCATCGGGCGGCGTGCTGTACACCGTGGGGATTATCTTTTTTGCCCTCGATCATCGCCTGCGCCATGCCCACGGGATCTGGCATCTGTTCGTGATCGCCGGGAGTTTGCTGCACTTTGTGGCGATTTTGTTTTATGTCCTTTAAGGCTGTACCGGGACCAGGCGATCCAACTGCTCCCGGGCTCGACGGCTGAATACCTGCAACAGATCGTTCAAGGTGTGGGGCGGCGGTTCGGCGGCGCGTGTCACTGCGTACAGGGTGATGGGTAACGGCGGTGCCAGAGGGCGGATCGTTGTGGTGGCGGGAGAGGCGCCAAGGGCGGTGAACGGATCGATCACCGCCAGGCCCGCGCCAGATTCCACCATCGCCCGTGCCAGTGAGTAGGTTTGCACGGCGATGCGTACCCGGGGCGGGGGTTCGACCGCTTCCAGGTAACTGTCGAGCCGCGCGGCCAGCGGATCGGCGCTGGATAAACCGATCAGCGGCGCATCCGCCAGCGCCATCAGAGGCAACGGTTTGCCTGCATCTTCCTGAGGCCAGTAACCACTCGGCGCCAGCGCCACCAGCACGCCGGACGCCAGCGCCTGGGCCTTGAGCCCCGGGTGATCCGGGCGTTGCAGGGTCAGGGCGACATCCACTTCGCGCATCAACAGGTTCTGCACCAGTTCGCGACTGTGGGCGCTGGAGAGTTCGCAAACGATGTCCGGGTAACGCCCGGTCCATTCGTGAATGGCCGGTGGCAGCAATGACAGGGCCAGCGCCGGGGTGGCACCGATGCGCAGGCTATGGCCAGGTTCGCGGCGCAGGCTCTGCGCCAGGCGTCGTACGCCTTGCAGGCTTTCGCTGACCTTGTCCACTTCGCGCTCCAGCTCCAGCGCTTCCGGGGTTGCCTGCAACTTGCCGCGCACCCGCAGGAACAACGGGAAGCCCAATTGCTGCTCGGCGTGCTGCAACACCTTGCTCACCGCCGGCTGCGAGACATGCAGCAATTGCGCGGCGGCGCTGATTGAGCCGGTCTGGCGGATGGCCTGGAAAATCTCGATATGGCGAAGGCGCATGGCAAGTCCATAACCTTTGTTTATGGGTTTGCCATCTTTATGCATTGTTCAAGGTCTGTCACCTGGCTCTAACCTCGGTGTCGTCTTCACAACGGTTTTAAGGACGGACATGGCTCAGCGTGTGTGCATCATCGGTGGCGGCGTGATTGGCCTGGCAACGGCCTATGCGCTGGTGCGCGACGGTTTTGAGGTGACGGTGGTCGAGGCGCGGGACTCGCTGGGCAGCGAAACCAGCTTCGCCAACGGTGGCCAGTTGTCCTATCGCTATGTCGCGCCGCTGGCCGACGCCGGTGTGCCTTTGCAGGCCATCGGCTGGATGTTGCGCGGCGACTCACCGCTGAAGCTGCGCCCGCGCTTCGACCCGGCCCAGTGGCGCTGGATGGCGTCGTTCCTCGGCGCCTGCCGCCGCTCGGTCAACCGCGAGAACGCCGCGCACTTGCTGCGCCTGGCGTTGTTCAGCCAGGACACATTGAAGTCCTGGCGCGAGGATGATGGACTGGCGGGATTCCAGTGGCGGCGCAATGGCAAACTGGTGACTTTCCGCCAGAACAGCAGCTTCGAGCATGCGCGCCAAGGCTTGGCCGACCCGCAGCAACAGCAAGTGTTGTCGCCGGCCGAATGCGCGCAACTGGAACCGGCGCTGATCGATGCGCCCTTTGTCGGGGCAATCTACACCCCGGACGAAGAGGTTGGCGACTGCCACGGCTTCTGCCAGCAACTGGCCGCCCGGCTGCAAGCGTCCGGCCGTTGCGAGTTTCGACTCGGGCAAGCGGTGACCGGCATTCGCCACAGCAACGGTAGTGTCAACGCCATCGAACTGGGCGGGCAATTGCTGTCGGTCGATCAACTGGTGATCGCTGCCGGTCACCGCAGTCCGTTGTTGGCGCTACCCGGGCTGCAACTGCCGCTTTATCCGCTCAAGGGCTACAGCCTGACCGTGCCGATCGGTGCCGGTCACCGGGCACCGGACGTGAGCATCACCGACTACGACCGCAAGATCGTCTACGCCCGCATCGGTAAGCAATTGCGAGTGGCGGCGATGGTCGACATCGTCGGCTTCGACCCTGCTTTGGACCCCAAGCGTCTGGCGCTGATCAAGCGTCAGGCCCGTGACACCTTTCCAAATGCCGGCGCCTATGACGAAGCCGTCGAGTGGGCCGGCATGCGCCCGGCCACCCCCAGCGGCGTGCCGTTGCTGGGCGCGACGGCGTATCGCAACCTGTGGCTCAACCTCGGCCACGGCGCGCTGGGTTTCACCCTGGCATGCGGCAGCGGGCGCTTGCTCAGCGAGCTGATCGGCGAGCGCCGGCCTTCCATTGACCTTCAGGGTTTCAGCCACCGGGCTGCCTGAATACTGATTTTTGAAAAGGACACTGCAATGACCATTACCCGACTGCACAGCAACCCGCGCCTGTCTGGCGCCGTGACCTTTGGCGACCTGGTATTTCTCTCCGGGCAGGTGCCGGGCGATGCCCTGGATGCCACCGGCCAGACCCGCGAAGTGCTGGCGAAAATCGATACCTTGCTGGCGGAGGCGGGCAGCGACAAGGATCATCTGCTCAGCGCGACCATTTACCTGAAGAACATCACAGAGGATTTCGCCGCGATGAATGAGGTCTGGTCGGCCTGGCTATCGCCGGGGCAGGCACCGAGCCGCACCACCGTGCAGGCCGAACTGGCCCGCCCGCAGGTGCTGGTGGAAATCACAGTCATCGCTGTACGCGTCTGATAAACCAACACCCACAACGGAGAATAACAATGCAAAAAAACACGTTGCTCGCTTGTACGCTTGGCCTGTTGCTCGGCAGTCAGGTTCAGGCCAATGAAGCGCCGCTGACCGGCACCCTGAGCAAGATCGCCAGCGCCAACAGCATCACCCTGGGCTATCGCGATGCTTCGGTGCCGTTCTCCTACGTGGGTGATCACAGCGGCAAGCCGATGGGTTACTCGGTGGATCTGGCGGGCAAGATCGTCGAGCGCATCCAGCAGCAACTGGCGCTGCCGGACCTGAAGGTGAAGTACAACCTGGTGACCTCGCAGACCCGCATTCCACTGGTGCAGAACGGCACCGTGGACCTGGAGTGCGGCTCCACCGGCGTGACCGCCGAACGGCAGAAGCAGGTGGCGTTCTCCTATGGCTTCATCTATGTCAAAGGCCAGTTGCTGACCGCGAAGGACAGCGGGATCAAGAACTTCGCTGACCTGCGCGGCAAGAACGTGGTGACTACCGCCGGCACCACCAACGAGCGCTTCCTGAAAAGCTACAACGTCGATCACAAGATCGACATGTTCGTGATCAGCGCCAAGGACCACGGCGAAGCCTTCCAGATGCTGCAGTCGGGCCGGGCGGCGGCGTTCTACATGGACGACGCGCTGCTCTACGGTGAGCGCGCCAAGGCCAATGACCCGCACAAGTGGGTGGTGGTCGGGGAGGAGCAATCGCGGGAGATCTACAGCTGCATGGTGCGCAAGGACGATCCGCAGTTCCTGGCGCTGGTCAACGGCGCGTTGGCGGATCTGTACAGCTCGGGCGAGATCAATGGCATCTACAAACGCTGGTTCGAGCAGCCGATCCCGCCGAAGGGTTTGAACCTTGAGTTCCCGATGACCAGCGAACTCAAGGCGATCATTGCCAAACCGGTGAGTGATCCGGTGCAGTAGCAGCCAGATCGGCCTCTAGACCGTGTCGCGGCCATTCGCGAGCAAGCCCGCTCCCACATTGGAACGCATTCCCCTGTGGGAGCGGGCTTGCTCGCGAAGAGGCACTAGAAATCACCCCAGAGTTGCTGGGCCACCGCCAGTGCAACAACCGGCGCGGTTTCGGTGCGCAACACCCGTGGACCGAGGCGGGCGGCGTGGAAGCCGCCGGCCTTGGCCTGATCGACTTCGGCATCGGACAAACCACCCTCCGGGCCGATCAGGAATGCCAGATTTGAAGGTTTGGCGTGGCTCACCAACGGTTCGGCCACCGGGTGCAGCACCAGTTTCAAATCAGCTTGTGTCTGCTTCAACCAGTCAGTCAGCAACAGCGGCGGATGAATCACCGGCACCCTTGAACGCCCGCACTGTTCGCATGCGCTGATCGCCACCTGGCGCCAGTGCAGCAGGCGTTTGTCGGCGCGCTCGTCCTTGAGTCGGACTTCGCAGCGCTCGGTGAAGATCGGGGTGATTTCAGTGACGCCCAGTTCCGTGGCTTTCTGGATCGCCCAGTCCATGCGTTCACCCCGGGACAGGCCCTGGCCGAGATGGATTTGCAGCGGCGACTCGATCTGCCCGGCGAAGCTTTCATCGATCTGCACCACGACGCGCTTTTTGCCGACGTCGACCAGCCTGGCGCGAAACTCCTGGCCCGAACCGTCGAACAACTGCAACGCATCGCCCTCGGCCATGCGCAGCACGCGGCTGATGTAGTGGGCCTGGGCTTCGGGCAACTCGTGCTCGCCGATGCTCAGGGGGGCGTCGATGAAGAAACGGGACAGTCTCATGCTGGATCTCTGGAAAAATGTGAATCAGTGGAATCGGTGTCGCCTTCATTCGCGAGCAAGCCCGCTCCCACAGTTGACAGCGCATACCCTGTGGGAGCGGGCTTGCTCGCGAAGACGCCGGCCCGGACACCACAGAATCTCAACCGAGCGACTTAGCCCGGATCACGGAACCCCGGGTGGAAGTCCTTCGGCACCGCCACGCTAACGCTGTCACGGGTCGCGATGTCGATCCCTTCGCTGGCCACTTCGGCAAGGAAGTCGATCTGCTCCGGGGTGATCACATACGGCGGCAGGAAATACACCACGCTACCCAATGGACGCAGTAAGGCACCGCGCTCCAGGGCGTGCTGGAACACCTTCAGGCCGCGACGTTCCTGCCATGGCCAAGCCTCTTTGCTGGCCTTGTCCTTGACCATCTCGATGGCCAGCACCATGCCCGTCTGGCGCACTTCGGACACGTTCGGGTGGTCGACCAGATGCGCCGTCGACGTAGCCATGCGCTGCGCCAGGGCCTTGTTGTTCTCGATGACGTTGTCTTCTTCGAAGATGTCCAGGGTCGCCAGGGCCGCCGCGCACGCCAGCGGGTTGCCGGTGTAGCTGTGGGAGTGCAGGAAGGCGCGCAGGGTCGGGTAGTCGTCGTAGAAGGCGCTGTAGACCTCGTCGGTGGTCATGCACGCCGCCAGCGGCAGATAGCCGCCGGTCAGGGCTTTGGAAAGGCACAGGAAATCAGGGCGGATGCCGGCCTGTTCGCAGGCGAACATCGTCCCGGTGCGGCCGAAGCCGACGGCGATTTCGTCGTGGATCAGGTGCACGCCGTAGCGGTCGCAGGCTTCTCGCAGCAATTTGAGGTACACCGGGTGGTACATGCGCATGCCACCGGCGCCCTGGATCAGCGGCTCGACGATCACCGCCGCGACCGTGTCGTGGTTTTCGGCCAGGGTCTGCTCCATGGCCGCGAACATATTGCGCGAATGCTCTTCCCAGCTCATGCCCTCGGGGCGCAGGTAGCAATCCGGGCTCGGCACCTTGATGGTGTCCATCAACAGCGCTTTGTAGGTCTCGGTGAACAGCGGCACGTCACCCACCGACATCGCCGCCATGGTTTCGCCGTGGTAGCTGTTGGTCAGAGTGACGAAGCGCTTCTTGTTCGGCTGACCGCGATTGAGCCAGTAGTGAAAGCTCATTTTCAGCGCGACTTCGATGCAGGACGAGCCGTTATCGGCGTAGAAGCACCGGGTCAGGCCTTCCGGCGTCATCTTCACCAGACGCTCGGACAACTCGATCACCGGTTGATGACTGAAGCCGGCCAGGATCACATGTTCGAGCTGGTCGACCTGGTCCTTGATGCGCTGGTTGATCCGCGGGTTGGCGTGTCCGAACACATTGACCCACCAGGAGCTGACCGCATCGAGGTAGCGTTTGCCTTCGAAGTCTTCCAGCCACACGCCTTCCCCGCGCTTGATCGGGATCAGCGGCAGTTGTTCGTGATCTTTCATCTGGGTGCAGGGATGCCACAGCACGGCGAGATCGCGTTGCATCCACTGATTATTCAGGCCCATTTTCACTCTCCTGGAGGCGGTCCGTGACCAGCGCGGACAAACAATCGCGCAAGCCTATGCAATGCGTGCCACGGGGACAACCCATTGTGTCGAATCAGCTACTTTATCCAGGCCGATAGACGTTGCTGGCGGGCGTCTGAAGGCTGACGTATCCTTCGCGGCTCTTGAGCCGTCTGGCTCGCAAAAACTACTGTTTTCCTCGTGTAATTCCGGAGTTCGCTGAATGTCTGTCGGTTGGCTGCGCGCCTGTGCGCTGGTGATGTTGGGGCTGTTCAGCGTGTCTGCGCTGGCCAAGGATAAAACCGCGATCGTGATCGGCGGCGGCCTGTCGGGCCTGACTGCCGCATACGAGCTGCAGAACAAGGGCTGGCAGGTCACTCTGCTGGAAGCCAGATCTAGCCTGGGCGGTCGTTCCGGCATGGCCACCAGTGAGTGGATCGGCAATGACAAAGCTCAGCCGGTGCTGAACAAGTACGTCTCGAACTTCAAGCTGAGCACCACGCCGGCCCCTGAATTCGTGCGGACCCCAAGCTACCTGATCGATGGCGAGTATTTCTCCGCCGCCGATCTGGCGACCAAGCAGCCAGCCACCGCCGAGGCGCTCAAGCGTTTCGACAAGACCGTGGACGATCTGGCGCGCTCGATCGACGACCCGCTGAACCCGGCCGCCAACAACACCCTGCACGCGCTGGATCAGATCAACGTGTCGAGCTGGCTCGACAAGCAGAACCTGCCGGCCACCGCTCGCCAGTTGATCAACCAGCAGATTCGTACCCGCTACGATGAACCTTCGCGCCTGTCGCTGCTGTACTTCGCACAGCAGAGCCGCGTTTACCGTGGTGTCTCCGATCGTGACCTGCGTGCATCGCGCCTGGTCGGTGGCAGCCCGGTGCTGGCCCAGGCCCTGGTCAAGCAGCTGAAAACCATCAAGACCAGCTCCCCGGTCTCGGCGATCATCCAGGACAAGGATGGTGTGACCGTCAAAGTCGACAACGTCAGTTATAAGGCTGACTACGCCGTGCTGGCCGTGCCACTGCGCGCCCTGAACAAGATCCAGATGACCCCGGCGCTGGACGCCCAGCACCTGGCGGCGATCAAGGGTACCAACTACGGTTGGCGCGACCAGATCATGCTCAAGTTCAAGACGCCGGTGTGGGAAAGCAAGGCGCGCATGTCCGGCGAGATCTACAGCAACACCGGCCTGGGGATGTTGTGGGTCGAGCCTGCCCTGAAGGGCGGTGCCAACGTGGTGATCAACCTGTCCGGCGACAACGCCCGCGTCATGCAGGCGTTCGGCGACAAGCAGATGGCCGATCAGGTGCTGATTCGCCTGCACGCTTTTTATCCACAGGCCCGTGGTTCGTTCACCGGTTATGAAATCCGTCGCTATAGCACCGACCCGTCGACTGGCGGTGCCTACCTGGCCTTCGGCCCGGGCCAGATCAGCAAGTTCTGGCGCCTGTGGGAGCGCCCGATTCAGCGCGTAGCCTTCGCTGGCGAACACACCGACACCCTGTACCCAGGCACCCTGGAAGGCGCGCTGCGCACCGGTCAGCGTGCGGCCAGCCAGGTTGAAGACCTGGCAGCGGGCAAGTCGTTCGAACCGGCGAAAGTGGGTCCGGCCGCCGCAGCGGCGGGCGCTGGTGCGGTGGTGGCGAAGAAAGGCAATTTCTTCAGCAACCTGTTCGGCGGCTCGGATGACGAGAAGAAACCAGAGCCAGTCAAGGCACCTGAACCGGTAGCACCGGCAACTCCGGCACCTGCTCCAGCACCGGTTGCTGCACCGGCACCGGTCGAACCACCGAAGCCTGTGGCACCGGTGAAAACCGAGCGTGCGAAGAAGGCACCGGCCAAGGCCCCAGCCAAGACCGAAACGAAAAAAGCCCCGGCCAAGGCTCCGGTGAAGAAAGCCGAGACGGCGAAGAAGCCAGCGGCCAAACCTGCGACGGACACTGTGACCAAGGCTCAGTAACATTCAGGTGTAAAAAAAGCGCGACTCCAGGGTCGCGCTTTTTTTTGCCATCAAACATGAAGCATCCGGTTTGGCTGTGCGGTCCTACATGCTGCTGCGATGCATCAGAAGCTTCTCACAAAAAATTCGGAACTAAATGATAGCTGGCTCCAGATCTTTGGCTTTATGTTATCCAAATAACTGGAGGGCATATGAAAATACTAGCATTAATTATATTGATAGCGCTTTCCGGCTGTGTAAGCGGGCATTGGTTCCCTAAGTGGTACAGCTCTGAATTGGCCTATAAGTGCCAGATAAATCCGTATGATGCTGATTGTTTTCAGCCGCCTCCGGTTTTCCAAGGACCTAAGTAATCAAGGTGGTTACATAATTAGCGTGTGTCGAGATTCTACTGGAGATCCCAATGAAAAATTGGAATGCCACTGATTATTAACGTGGCCTTCTTTTTTGGAATACGCCCAGGGGCGAATCCAAAGCGCGCCCAGCATAGATTTGCCGTGCGTTGATCGTAAATGACTAGATTTCCGTCATCTTGCATGACCATACAAGCGTTGTACCAAAGCGATTTATCAGTGCTATGAGAGCTTTCAGCAATCCATAGACGCTTTCTGGAAGGGTCGTATAAGAAGCCATTATTGCTGATTACAAACTGCAGTCGCTGATTCATTCTTTTTTGATATAAGGTTTTACTATAAATTTGATTGGCATCCGCAACCCAAACTACAGCACCATTGTCGGTAATAACCATATTTCCGTCAGCTTGCAACACCAATCGAAATCGTCCATTTTCGGACATAAGGTACTGTCCTGCCGACATCATTTGATTGGGGGGGAGCACCTGCGAGCCGCTTGCTTGAAATGGAGTGTAAGTAATAGCCATGTTTTTTCCTTGTTCAATGAACTGTTGAGCCCACATTGAACCAAGTTCAACTACGGAAATGGCGATACATATGTATCGCTTTAATAAAAAAACCGTTGAAGGTTAGCGTGAAGCAGAAAAGGAAGCGGCAGCCATCAGGTGTCTGGATCGGGGAGGGCGGAGCCTGCCAGGACGGCACCGGTCAAAAATGTTGAATCGAAGAGCAGAGGGGCCACTGACACCAAGGCTCAGCAACGTTCAGGCGAAAAAAACGCGGCTCAAGGGCCGCGTTTTTTTTTCCTGGAGAAAAACCGGGACCAGAATCGAATAAACCTTTTGATACAGGTGTTCTCCGGTTTGTATTCACTTTTTCTCACAATTTTGCGTTTAATCTTTCCTTAACTCGCAGGCTTCAGACTCTTGATCGCATTTTTCGATATTTCAAAGCAAATTTTTCCGCTTTAATTCGATAGATAACTCGATAGTCTTGGGCCAGCACTTACAGGATCTAGGCAATGCAGCTACGTAACTCTACCTCCCGCTATGGCTGGGTCAGCATCTTCATGCACTGGGGCGTGGCCCTGGCCGTGTTCGGCTTGTTCGCCCTCGGGCTGTGGATGGTCGGGCTCGACTACTACAGCACCTGGCGCAAAGACGCGCCGGACCTGCACAAGAGCATCGGCCTGGTGTTGCTGGGTGTGATGGTGCTGCGGGTGTTTTGGCGCTTCATCAGCCCACCGCCGCCAACCTTGTCCAGCTACAGCCGCATGACGCGCCTGGGCGCCCATTTCGGCCATGGCTTTCTGTATCTCAGTCTGTTCGCTGTGATGATTGCCGGTTACCTGATTTCCACCGCAGAAGGTGTCGGTATCCCGGTGTTTGGCTGGTTTGAAGTGCCTGCGCTGGTGTCCGGACTGCCGGACCAGGCAGATACCGCCGGTGTGATTCACCTCTACCTGGCGTGGGTGCTGGTAATTTTTTCCGGCCTCCATGCGTTGGCAGCATTGAAGCACCACTTTATCGACCGTGATGTGACCCTCAAGCGAATGCTGGGTCGCAACGCCTGAAGTTCAACCTCGACTCCAAAGGAAAACAAAGCATGTTGAAAAAGACTCTGGCCGCTCTGGCAATCGGTTCCGCCCTGTTGTCCGCCGGTAACGCCATGGCCGCTGACTACGTGGTCGACAAAGAAGGCCAGCACGCCTTCGTTGACTTCAAGATCAGCCACCTGGGCTACAGCTTCATCACCGGTACTTTCAAGGACATCGACGGCAAGTTCAGCTTCGACGCTGCCAAGCCTGAAGACAGCAAGATCGAGTTCAACGTGAACACCGCCAGCGTTTTCACCAACAACGCCGAGCGTGACAAGCACATCTCCAGCAAAGACTTCCTGAACGCCAGCAAAGCCACGTTCGTTTCCACCAGCGTCAAACCCACCGGCAAAAACGCCGCTGGCAAGGACACTGCCGATGTAGCTGGTGACCTGACTATCCTCGGTGTAACCAAACCAATCGTGGTCAAGGCTACTTTCCTGGGTGAAGGCAAGGATCCATGGGGCGGCTACCGTGCAGGCTTCGAGGGTACTTTCAGCCTCAAGCGTTCCGACTTCGGCAAGCAGAAAGACCTGGGCCCATCGTCCGATGCGGTTGAGATGTACGTGACCTTTGAAGGTGTAAAAGCGAAGTAATGCTGAGACTGTAGGAGCGAGCCTGCTCGCGATAGACCTGAGAGCGCCGCGGAGCATCAGGCTTCCAGCGTTATCGTTGACGGCCATCGCGAGCAAGCTCGCTCCCACAGGTTTTTGCACTGATCAAAAAAATGCCCCGGACCTTTCGGTTCGGGGCATTTTTTTATTTCAGCGATAACTCAGCTGCTGAGACTGTAGGAGCGAGCCTGCTCGCGATAGACCTGAGAACGCCGCGGAGCATCAGGCTTCCAGCGTTATCGTTGACGACCATCGCGAGCAAGCTCGCTCCCACAGGTTTTTGCACTGATCAAAAAAATGCCCCGGCTCTTTCGAACCGGGGCATTTTTCATTGCAGCGATAACTCAGCGATTGCGGGTCAGCAGCGCTGGCTTCTCACCACGAGGACGGCTTGGCAGTTGATCCAGCTGCTCAGGTGTCGGGAAGCGATCCGCTTTCGACTCCTTGTGCATGATCTTCGGCGCCGGGCCACGCGGGTTCTGCACGGCAGGTTCCGAACGTGGCTGGTCGTCACGGGCCGGACGGCGATTGCGCGAATCTTCGCGACGGGCCTGGCCGTCGCGCGGTGCGCCACTGCGAGGGCCGTTACGCTTGGCTGGCGGAGTGCCGGTGCTGGCGCCATCGCTGTTGCGGGGACCGTTCTGGCGACCTTGTGGCTTGCCGGAACGTGGAGCCCCCGAACCCGCCGCGGTGCCTTGTGCCGGAGCACCTGGGCGACGGCCACGGCCTTGCGCGGGCTTCTGCTGCGGCACGTAGTCGACGCGGTTACCGAAGTTATCGATATCGTCGTCCAGGAACTCGTCCGGGGCGCGGTCAGCGGCGGCACGAGGAGGCTGCGACGGACGCTGTTCGCGAGCCGGAGTGCCTTCACGTGGTTTCTGCTGACGGGCCGGGCGCTCGCCGCGTTCGCCGGCCGGTTTTTCCTTGCCCTTGTCCTTGCCCTTGTCCTTGCCTTTGTCCTTGCGACCACCGCCGCCACCGCTGCCGTTCGGACCGTCGCCGCGCGGGCCACGTGGATTGCGCGGGTTGCGCATGTCCGGACGCTCGCGCACTTCAGGCTTTTCCGCCTCGATGGTGCTTGCATCGAAGCCCATCAGGTCGCCGTCGGCGATTTTCTGCTTGGTCATGCGTTCGATGCTTTTCAGCAGTTTTTCTTCGTCCGGGGCTACCAGCGAAATCGCCTCGCCCGAACGACCGGCACGGCCGGTACGGCCGATACGGTGTACGTAGTCTTCATCGACATTCGGCAGTTCGAAGTTGACCACATGTGGCAACTGGTCGATGTCCAGGCCGCGGGCGGCGATGTCGGTGGCCACCAGGATGCGCACAGTGCCGGCCTTGAAGTCGGCCAGGGCTTTGGTGCGGGCGTTCTGGCTCTTGTTGCCGTGGATCGCGACGGCGCTCAGGCCGTGCTTGTCCAGGTACTCGGCCAGGCGGTTGGCACCGTGCTTGGTGCGGGTGAACACCAGTACCTGTTCCCAGGCACCAGCGGTGATCAGGTGGGCCAGCAAGGCGCGCTTGTGGCTGGCCGGCAGGCGGAATACGCGCTGTTCGATACGCTCGACCGTGGTGTTTGGCGGCGTGACTTCGATGCGTTCCGGGTTGTGCAGCAGCTTGCCGGCGAGGTCGGTGATGTCCTTGGAGAAGGTCGCCGAGAACAGCAGGTTCTGGCGTTTGGCCGGCAGACGGGCCAGGACCTTTTTCACGTCATGGACGAAGCCCATGTCGAGCATGCGGTCGGCTTCGTCCAGCACGAGGATTTCCACGTGGGACAGATCGACGCTGCCTTGGCCGGCCAGGTCGAGCAGGCGGCCAGGGCAGGCCACCAGCACGTCTACGCCGCGGGACATGGCCTGAACCTGCGGGTTCATGCCGACACCGCCGAAGATGCAGGCGCTGACGAACTTCAGGTCACGGGCATAGACCTTGAAGCTTTCATGCACTTGCGCGGCGAGTTCGCGAGTCGGGGTCAGGACCAGTACGCGCGGTTGGCGCGGGCCGTGACGCTGGGACTTGTCCGGATGACCGTTGGGGAACAACCGCTCCAGGATCGGAAGGGCGAAACCGCCGGTTTTACCAGTACCTGTCTGTGCCGCGACCATCAGGTCGCGACCTTGCAACACGGCGGGAATGGCCCGCTGTTGCACCGGAGTAGGCTCGGTATAGCCCGCCGCCTCGATGGCGCGGACTAAAGCCTCGGAGAGACCGAGGGAAGCAAAGGACATGAGTAATCCTGTTCTAGTTAGGGCTTGGCCCAATGGGAGTCTTGCCTGGCGCGAATGGCGTTTAAGAGGACGCAATCCCGTCCGGTCCTGCTGGGTTTCGAAGGCTCGTCTGCAAGCGCTCGCGCGGGCTGAAAGCTGCGCAGTAGCGGGGTTGAGATGCCTTTAACGATTCCGAGCGTCCGGGCGTGAGCCTGGCGGGAAGGCCGGAGTATAACAGAGCTATCACTGCGCGCCGCTTTCCTGCTGCTCAACGGTTTTTTCCGCGGCGGCCGTGGCCTTTTCAGACTTCACGCTGGCTGCCGGTTCCGCGCCGTAGCGGGCGCTCAGTTCAGCGTAGGCGGGCTCGCGCTTGAAGCGCTTGAGTTCGGCGCCGAAACGCTGCACCAGCAGATCCATGCCCGCATTGCGCCGCACCGCGAGAAACTGACTTTGCTGGCTGATGACCGTGGGGTTTTCGGTGATCTTGTCGCGGATGCCCAGTTCGTCGAGCAAATGCTGGCCGACCCGGCGGTCGGTGATCAGCAGGTCAATTCGCCCGCGTACCAGTTTGCCGAAGTTGGCTTCATGGGTGGGGGCCGGCTCGCGGGTGAACAGCGTCGAATCGCTGAAGTCCTTGCTGTACAGGTAACCCGGCGAGGTGCCGATGGTCAGGCCGCGCAAGTCATCGAGGCTGCGAAACGGGTGGGGCCGGTCATTGGCGTAGAACATCACGAACTGGACTTCCGAGAGCGGTTCGCTGGGGTAGAGCAGCGTCGCTTCGCGTTCGTCGCTGTGAAAGATGTCCAGGGCGCCGTCGGCCTGGCCTGTTTCAAGCATCGACAAGCAGCGTTTCCATGGCAGGAATTGCCACTCCACTTCGATGCCCAGGCGCTTGAAGACAATGGCGGTGGTTTCGTAGTCCAGGCCCAGGGATTTGCCGTTGTCTTCGTACACATAGGGCGCCCAAGGCTCCGTGACAATGCGCAGCTTCTCGCCCCGGGCGGCGAAGCTCAGGCAAGTGAAGACAAGCACGGCGATTAACTGCGTGATCAAAGGCATAGGCTGAGATTACGACGAGAAACCGGAAAGAGCCAGAAACTGACCGCAGATGCTCTAACTCCGTGGATTGCCGCACATTAATAGTGCGTTGAAAGCAAAAAGATCGCAGCCTGCGACAGCGCCTACGGGATTTGACATTCCGTTGTAGGCGCTGCCGCAGGCTGCGATCTTTTAATCGTGCTTCAACGACTTTTTAACGCGGCAACTTCAGGTTGTTCCACACCGCCAGGCTCGCTTCAGCCTGGTTCAGCGTGTAGAAGTGCAGCCCTGGAGCGCCACCCTGCAGCAGTTGTTCGCACATCTCGGTGATGACCTGTTCGCCAAAGCGCTGAATGCTCTGGGTGTCGTCGCCATAGGCTTCCAGTTGCTTGCGGATCCAGCGCGGGATTTCCGCACCGCAGGCATCGGAGAAGCGCGCCAGCTTGCTGTAGTTGGTGATCGGCATGATGCCCGGCACGATCGGGATGTTCACGCCCAGCGCCCGCACGCGTTCGACGAAGTAGAAATAGCAGTCGGCGTTGAAGAAGTACTGGGTGATCGCACTGTCGGCGCCAGCGTTGGCCTTGCGCACGAAGTTGGCCACATCGTCTTCGAAATTGCGCGCTTGCGGATGCATTTCCGGGTAAGCGGCGACTTCGATGTGGAAATGATCACCAGTTTCTTCACGAATGAATTCAACCAGGTCATTGGCGTGGCGCAACTCACCGCTGGCCATGCCCATGCCCGAAGGCAGGTCACCGCGCAGGGCGACGATACGCTTGATGCCGGCAGCCTTGTACTGGGCCAGCAGGCCGCGCAGGTCGTCCTTGCTATCACCCACGCAGGACAGGTGCGGAGCGGCAGGGATTTTGACTTCGCTTTCGAGCTGCAGCACGGTGTTCAGCGTGCGATCGCGGGTCGAACCGCCGGCGCCGTAGGTGCAGGAGAAGAAATCGGGGTTGTAGATGGCCAACTGGCGAGCAGTGGCGAGCAGCTTTTCATGCCCAGCATCGGTCTTCGTAGGGAAGAACTCGAAGCTGTAGCGACGATCTTGGGACATGGTCATATCCTTGGAAACTCATAAGGCGGACGCTGGCCCCCTGTAGGAGCGAGCTTGCTCGCGAAAAACATCAAGGCAACGCGTTCATCCAGGCAACACGCGTTATCGTTGACGTCCATCACGAGCGAGCTCGCTCCTACACAGGAAAAGCCGGTCTATCAGTAGCGGTAGGCGTGCGGCTTGAACGGACCTTCAACGGTCACGCCGATGTAGTCGGCCTGGGTCTTGGTCAGTTGAGTCACTACGCCGCCGAAGCCACGGACCATTTCCAGGGCCACTTCTTCGTCGAGTTTTTTCGGCAGTACTTCAACGGTCAGGCGCTCGGCTTTCTGGGCTGGCGACAGGTCGGCGTACTTCTGGCCGAACAGGAAGATCTGGGCCAGAACCTGGTTGGCGAACGAACCGTCCATGATACGGCTCGGGTGGCCGGTGGCGTTACCCAGGTTAACCAGACGGCCTTCGGCCAGCAGGATCAGGTAGTCGTCGTTCTGTGGGTCGAAATCGCCAGCGCCGGTACGGTGGATCTTGTGAACCTGCGGCTTCACTTCTTCCCATGCCCAGTTCTTGCGCATGAAAGCGGTGTCGATTTCGTTGTCGAAGTGGCCGATGTTGCAGACAACGGCACGCTTCTTCAGGGCCTTGAGCATGTTCGAGTCGCAAACATTGACGTTACCGGTGGTGGTCACGATCAGGTCGATCTTGCCCAGCAATGCCTTGTCGATGCTTGCTTCAGTTCCGTTGTTGATACCGTCGATGAACGGCGAAACCACTTCGAAACCGTCCATGCAGGCTTGCATGGCGCAGATCGGGTCGACTTCGGAAACCTTGACGATCATGCCTTCCTGACGCAGGGACTGGGCCGAACCCTTGCCCACGTCGCCGTAGCCGATGACCAGCGCTTGCTTGCCGGACAGCAGGTGGTCGGTGCCGCGCTTGATCGCATCGTTCAGGCTGTGACGGCAGCCGTACTTGTTGTCGTTCTTGCTCTTGGTCACCGAGTCGTTGACGTTGATGGCCGGGATTTTCAGCTCGCCCTTGGCCAGCATGTCCAGCAGGCGGTGAACGCCGGTGGTGGTTTCTTCGGTCACGCCGTGGACGCGGTCCAGGACCTGTGGGTACTTCTTGTGCAGCAGCTCGGTCAGGTCACCGCCGTCGTCGAGGATCATGTTGGCATCCCAAGGCGCGCCATCTTTGAGGATGGTCTGCTCCAGGCACCACTCGTACTCTTGTTCGGTTTCACCTTTCCAGGCGAAAACCGGGATGCCGGCAGCGGCGATGGCAGCAGCAGCCTGGTCCTGAGTCGAGAAAATGTTGCAGGACGACCAGCGTACTTCGGCACCCAGGGCAACCAGGGTTTCAATCAGCACGGCAGTCTGAATGGTCATGTGGATGCAGCCGAGGATCTTCGCGCCCTTGAGCGGTTGCTCGGCGGAATACTTGTTGCGCAGACCCATCAGGGCTGGCATTTCGGACTCGGCGATGATGGTTTCGCGGCGGCCCCAGGCAGCCAGGGACATGTCGGCAACTTTGTAATCGTTAAAATCTGCAGGCGTGATAACAGCGCTCATGAAGAGCCTCCATTCGTAATGTATGCGAATGGGCGCCGTTGTGCGTTTAGTGTCCAGCCAGTGAAGGCCAGGCAACGCCCCATCCGAGCCTGACAGGTCAAACCTGCTGCAGCGCCCCTCGGACAGGTGGCGGGAAACGGTAGCAATTGAAGATGACCGTTTTGAAACGGTGGCGATTATAGCGGGCTATGCCGATCTTCCAAAGCGTTTCTGTCGGTCAATGTCCGAACGGTAATCGAGACCATAGACGATGCTCAATAGAGCTCTAGGTCGGGCTCTGCCATGATGGTAGGCATCATTCGGCAAGACGCTCAGGAGTGAACATGAATTTCCACACCCGCAAATGGGTAAAACCCGAAGACCTCAACCCTAACGGTACGCTGTTCGGCGGTAGCCTGCTGCGCTGGATCGACGAAGAGGCGGCGATCTACGCCATCGTTCAGTTGGGCAACCAGCGTGTGGTCACCAAGTACATTTCAGAAATCAATTTCGTCAGCGCCTCGCGCCAGGGTGACATCATCGAACTGGGCATCACGGCGACCGAGTTCGGTCGCACTTCGATCACCCTGACGTGCGAGGTGCGCAACAAGATCACCCGCAAGAGCATCCTCACCGTTGAAAAAATGGTGTTCGTGAACCTCGGTGAAGACGGCTTGCCGGCGCCTCACGGCCGGACCGAGATCAGGTACGTCAAGGACCAGTTCAAGGACGACGCCAGCGTGTAGGAGCGAGCCTGCTCGCGATGGTCGTTAACGATAACACTGGGTACCTGACACCCAGTGGTGCTCTCAAGTCCATCGCGAGCATGCGCGCTCCTACAGAACGGAATCCCCGCTGCACATGTCATAGCTGAATAGCCCGCCACCGGTTGCGCATCCCATGAACTCGGCACAAGACGGCAAGACCCCGAACCTTTCGGCGCAAGAAGAGCACGAAGTCGAAAAGAGCCAGCCACCCCGTGCCGCGGTGCTGCACGAGATCATCCGTACCCAGGGCGACCAGGAACTGGAGCGCAGCATTGCCGCGTTGTGGTGGTCGGCGCTTGCGGCGGGGTTGACCATGGGTCTGTCGCTGATGGGCATGGGCTTGCTCAATTCACGTCTTCCGGATGGCGAAGGATTCAAGGTGATCGCGAGTTTCGGTTATTGCGCCGGTTTCCTCGCGGTGATCCTCGCTCGTCAGCAACTGTTCACCGAAAACACCCTGACTGCCGTGTTGCCGGTAATGACCAAACCGACGCTGGCCAACTTCGGCCGGCTGCTACGGCTGTGGACGGTGGTGCTGATCGGCAACCTCTGTGGCACCTTGCTGGTGGCGTACGTGATGCTGGAACTGCCGATTTTCGACAGCAAGACCGATGTCGCCTTCCTCGATATCGGCCGCAAGGTCATGGAAAACCACGCCAGCCAGATGTTCGCCAAGGGCATCATTTCCGGATGGATGATCGCCACCATGGTCTGGATGATCCCGTCCATGGAGAGCGCCAAGATGTGGATCATCATCCTCATCACCTACCTCATGGCGCTGGGGGATTTCACCCACATCGTGGTCGGTTCGCTGGAGGTTTCGTATCTGGTATTTGCCGGCGAGTTACCGTGGAGTGATTTCTGGCTGGTGTTCGCCGGGCCGACGCTGGCGGGGAACATCATCGGTGGCAGTTTTATTTTCGCGCTGATCAGCCATGCGCAGATTCGCAGCGAAAGCGGGCCGCCGAAAAAATCTACGGATCAGAGCGAAGCGCCTGATCCGCAGAAAATCAAAAAACCATCAAGCTGATCCTCAGCCCACCGCATCAAGCGCAGCCGCACCGCGACGCTGGCGATAGATGAAGAACAGTGCGGTCAACACGGTCAGACCGCTGACCAGTGCACCGGTCCAGGGCAGGTCCGCCAGATCGGCGCCGCTGGCCACAACCAGCCCGCCAATCCATGCCCCGGCGGCGTTGCCGAGGTTGAAGGCGCTCTGGTTCAAGGTCGAACCCAGGTTTGGTGCCTCAAAGGCTTGATCGATGATCAGCAGTTGCAGGATCGGGCACAAGGCAAAGGCAAACGTCCCCCACAACACCAGTGTGATGGCCGCCGGGATGACCGAGTGACTGGTTTGCGTGAATGCCGCCAGTACCACCAGCACCGCCAGCGCCATGCCCACCAGCGAAGGCAGCAAGCGGCTGTCCGCCAGGCGACCACCGAGCATGCTGCCGGCGGTCAAGCCCACGCCGAACAACAGCAGCATGATGGTGACGCCGTGGGGGCTGACACCGGTGATGTCCTGCAGGATCGGCGCAATGTAAGTGAACACACTGAACAGGCTGGTCGAGGACAGTACACTCATGCCCAGGGCCAGCAGTACGTTGGCCTTGCCCAGTACCTTGAACTCGCTGGCCAGGTTGGCTTTATCCATCGCGATGTTTTTCGGCAGCCAGACCCATTGCGCAATCGCCGCCAGCACCCCGATCACCGACACCGCCCAGAAGGTCGAGCGCCAGCCTGCGTATTGCCCGAGTGCGGTACCCAGTGGCACGCCGAGCACGTTGGCCAGGGTCAGGCCGGTGAACATCATGGCAATCGCCTGAGCCCTTTTGTTGGGGGCCACCAGCCCGGCGGCCACCACCGAACCAATGCCGAAAAATGCGCCGTGGCACAGTGCCGTGATCACGCGCGCGGCCATCAGCGTGGCGTAGTTTGGCGCCAGCGCGCAGAGCATGTTACCGAGGATGAACATCAGCGTCATGCCCAACAGCGTGGCCTTGCGCGGCATATTGGCGGTGCCGACCGCGAGGATCGGTGCACCGAACACCACGCCCAGGGCGTAGCCGGTGATCAGTAATCCGGCGTCGGGAATGCTCACGCCGAGGTCGCGGGCGACATCGGGCAAAAGACCCATGATGACGAATTCGGTGGTGCCGATGCCGAAGGCGGCAACGGCGAGGGCAAGCAAAGCGAGTGGCATGCGCAAGGTCTCTGTCGGTAGTCTTGACGCTGTGATCAGGCATACGCAGGCCGACGACCGTTCTCGACGAGAGCGGGCCGGGCAGGATTTTTATTGGAATTAGTGTGTGCGCAACTGAGTGCGGCGTGGTCGCTTGCAGTATAAACAGACACTGAAATATGGCGAATCAATTCTCTACCTGGCCCCTGTAGGAGCGAGCTCGCTCGCGATGGACGTGAACGATGACGGGTGCTCTCTGATTGAGCGCGTTGTCCTCACGTTTTTCGCGAGCAAGCTCGCTCCTACAGGGATTGTGGAGACAACAAAAGGAGTAGGCCGTGCTTGCGACGGCGTTGGTGTTGGTGGCGGCGCTGTTGCATGCGGCGTGGAATACCCTGATCAAGTTCAGTGCGGAGCGGCTGTTGGTGGTGGCCTGCATGGACAGCGTGGCGCTGCTCTTTGTCGTGCTGATGCTGCCGTTCCTAAGCATGCCGCCACTGGAGATCTGGCCGTGGATCCTGGCGTCGGCGGCGTTCGAGTTGCTCTATCGCTATTTGCTGATCCAGGCCTATCGGGTCGGCGACCTCGGGCTGGTCTATCCATTGATGCGCGGCCTGTCACCGTTGGTGGTGCTGGCGCTGACGCTGATCTTTGCCGGGGAAGTGCTGACCCATCAGCAGATTTTCGGAATCCTGCTGATCCCGTTCGGCATGCTGTGCCTGCTCTGGCAGGGCGGTGGCGGTGCGCGTTTGCCCTGGTCGATGTTACCGGTGGTGGCGCTGATCGGCCTGTGCATCGGTTGCTACACCTACATTGACGGGCAGGCATTGCGGCGCTGGTCCCATCCACTGGACTATCTGGTCTGGGTCACCTTGCTCAGTGCCTGGCCGTTTCCGCTGTTGGCGTTGGTGCGCAAACGACCCGCGTTCATGTTGTTCTGGCGCGAGCAGTGGCGACTGGGCCTGGCCGTCGGGTTCTGCGTGCTGTTCAGCTACGCTCTGGTGCTGTGGGCGATGCAGCTGGGCTCGATTGCAGAAGCGGCGGCGTTGCGCGAGATCAGCGTAATTCTGGTGGTGCTGTTTGGCATGCGTTACCTGAAAGAGCCTTTTGGCGGGCCGCGCCTCTTGGCCTGTGGGCTGGTGCTGATTGGTATATTGGTCATGAAATTTTGACTGTTCTGAAACGTGAAGAAGGGACTGCTTTATGACGGTTGCTCTGTGGTGCATTTTGATCGCTATTTTCCTGCCGTATGTGTGTGTGGGCGTGGCCAAGATCAGTGGCGGGTTCAGGTTGAGAGACAACCATGATCCCCGGGACTTTCTCGATTCGCTGGAAGGCTTGGGCAGGCGCGCGAATGCGGCGCAACTGAACAGCTTTGAAGTGACCCCGGCGTTCGCTGCGGCGGTGATCGTGGCGCATCTGGCCGGCAATGCCGAACTGGTGACGATCAATGTGCTGGCCGTGCTGTTCATTACCAGCCGGCTGCTCTACATCATTTGCTATCTGGCGGACTGGGCGACGCTGCGGTCGTTGATGTGGTTCGTGGGGATGGGGTTGATCGTGAGTTTCTTTGTGGTGTCAGCCTGAGTCTTCATCGCCTGTGAGGACCTCTTCGCGAGCAAGCCCGCTCCCACATTTGATCCTCAGTGGACACAGATTCTGTGTTCGATGGTGATCTCATGTGGGAGCGGGCTTGCTCGCGAAAGCTATCTAACAGGCGAAACAGCATTTAAGGGGTGGTCTTCTGCGCATCCGCCACCTGCGGCACTTGCGGCAACGTCGCGCCTTTGGGCCAGAGCATCCAGATCTGCCCCTGCTGTTTCATGTCCCCGGCCAGTTGCCCGGCCGCATCCCCGGTGCCCCAGAACAGATCCGCCCGAACCTCGCCGGCAATGGCGCCGCCGGTGTCCTGTGCTGCAACGGGGCGAACCAGGGCCGTGCCGTCCGGTCTGGTGGTGGACAGCCACAACAGGCTGCCCAGCGGAATCACCTTGCGATCCACTGCCGCGCTGTAACCGGCGGTCAACGGTACGTTCAGCGAGCCGCGCGGACCTTCGTTGCTGTCCGGGTTGCGGGTGAAGAACACATAGCTGGGGTTGCTGCCGAGCAGTTCGGGAATCCGCGATGGATTGGCCTTGGCCCAGGTGCTGATGGCGCCCATGGTCACGTCTTCTTTTTTCAGTTCGCCCTGTTCCACCAGCCAGCGACCGATCGGTCGATACGGGTGGCCGTTCTGATCGGCGTAAGCGATGCGCAACTGGCGACCATTGTCGAGCTGGATACGACCCGAACCCTGGATTTGCAGGAACTGCAGGTTCATCGGATCGGTCAGCCAGGCCACGACCGGCGCATTGACCCCTTTGCTTTCGATGGCTGCCGCATCGTCGTATGGCTTGAGCACGCGACCTTCGAGTCGACCGCGCAGGCGCTTGCCCTTGAGTTCCGGGTAAATGCTGTCGAGGGCGACGATGATCATGTCCTCGGGGACGCCATAGACCGGGACATTGGCAGCGCTGGTCTGGGTCAGGCTCCCGGGATAGACCGGTTCGTAGTAGCCGGTTATCAGGCCGTTGGGGTTGTCGTTGGCGGCGCGCAGGCCATAGACATCGAGGTTCTGTTTGAGAAAACCGCGAATGTCGCTGGCGGTTTGCGGCACGTTGACAGCCGCTGCGCAGGTGCCACCCCAGACCGGATCGGTCTTGAGTCGGGTACAGGCGCTGCGCCAGGAACCGAAACCGGCGACCAGGTCGCTGTCGGACACCGCCGGCAGCGCTTCCCATGTGGCGCTGGAGTAGGTGGCCAGGGCGTGGGTTTTCGGTTGTTGGTTGTCGCCACCGGTGCAGCCTGCGAGCAGGGCCACCATCGGCAGGGTCCAGGCCAGGCGGTGACGCCACGCGTTGAAACGGCTGTTCATGGAGTGATTCCTTTGCCGGTTGCCTGAGCGCTCCATGCGTTCAAGCAACCCTTGTTGATAATAGGGCTATTGGTCTTTGCCGATGACGCGAGGATACTGGCCGCCGTTTCCCGTGACCTGAAGCCACCATGACTCTTAAAAGACTTTCTGTTGTATTGCTGGCCTGCCTGACGCTGTCCGCTTGTGGCGGTATCGACCCCAACTCGCCGCTCGGCCAGCGCAAGGCCATTTTCAAGCAGATGCTCAAGACTGGCGAAGACCTGGGCGGCATGTTGCGTGGGCGCATTGCCTTCGATGGCCCGAAGTTCGCCGAAGGTGCGGTGAAACTCGATGCGTTGTCCCGTGAGCCGTGGCAGCATTTTCCGCAAGTGCGCGAGGAGGATCACACCAGCGCCAAGAGCGATGTCTGGGAGCAACAGACACGCTTTCAGGCAATGGCCCGCGACCTTGAAAGCGCCACCGGTGAATTGGTGATCGCCAGCCAGGTCCAACCCTACAAGGCCAGCAACCTGGGGCCGGCGGTACAGAAAGTCGAAGATGCTTGCAGTGCGTGTCATAAGGCGTTTCGGGATCATTGATTGGCGTTGCCCGGACTGACGTCTTCGCGAGCAAGCCCGCTCCCACAGGGGATTTGTGGTGTGGCACAAAAAGTGTTCACAACACCGATCCAATGTGGGAGCGGGCTTGCTCGCGAAGGCTGCTTCGGCAACACCGAAGATCTCTGTTCGTTACCAGTGATTACTTATCCAGTTCATCCAATGCGTTCTGCAATTCCTTGCGGGCATCGGCGAGTTTGTCTTTGCGCTTGTTGATCTTGTCGGGATCGCCTTTGCTCATGGCCTTGTCGAGGTCTGCCTGACGCTTGCTGACTTCGTGCTTGGCGTCGAGCACCTTGTTTTCCCGTTCCTTCTTCAGCGAGGCGTCGGTGCAGTTCGCTTCGACTTCGCTCAAAGCCTTTTCCAGGCCTGCCTGCTGGTCGGCGTTGCCGTGGACCTTGGCCAATTCGATCTGGTTGACGATGCCTTGCTTCTTGGCGGCGCAACCGGTCAGCCCCGGCGCTTCCTCGTCCGCCATCAACGGGGTGGCCAGCACGCTGCAAAGGGTCAACAGGGCGAGCGGTGAAAGAAATTTCATAAAAGCTCCATGTAGGAAAGCAAGCAGACCACTGTGGCAATGGCTTGTTGGAGCCCAGCGGTCCCTTGGGGTTCCCGGTGGGCGCAGGGCCGGCAGCTAAAAGCCGTCAATCCCCGCATCACGTAACGTTTCACTCAAGCCCAGTACCTGCGGATCGCGGAAAAAAGCGCTCAGTTGCGCCGCGCGCCCTGGCCCGATATCGGCCTCGGCCCGCCATTGTTCGATGTCTCGCTGCGCCAGTACCAGCCATGAATCGCCGAGATGCGCCTGACCTGTCGGCGGCAATCCCAAGGCTTTCAGCCAGTGCGCGAACGGGCGTTGCCGGGCTCGGTTGAAGCTGTCCGCAAGACGAGCCGCGCTGCGCTCGCCGAAACCGTCAATGGTAGCAAGCTCTTGGGCATCGAGGGTCAACCAATCCAACAGGCCGTTCAGCCGACCTGTTGCAAGAAGTTTTTCCCAGGTGCCCGGACCCACATTGGGCAGCGCCAGGCCTTGTTTGCTGCTGAGCCAGGTCAGGCGCGCGAGAAACTGGCTCTCACAGCCCGGAGTCGGTTGCCAGCAACTCAATGAATGAAAGTCCTCTGCCCGCGGCGCGTTCAATTCGGCGCGTTCGCTGCTGCGCAATACAACCCTATCGAGCCTGGGAATGGTCAGCCCGGCCAGGCTGATGGCGACCTGGTCACCCGGGCGGATGTCCAGCGTCTGCCAGCGTTGCAACGAACCGACGCTGACGTGCTTGATCTGCCGGTCATCGAGCTTTACCGGGGTCAGTTCAAGAACCGGAGTGATCCGCCCGGTCCGGCCGATTTTGAAGTGAACCTGGCGGACTTCGGCCAGTGCCTGGGCGAAGGGGTATTTCCAGGCGATGGCCCAGTAGGGTGACCTGGCTTGCCAGCGTTCGGCGGCTGGGCGCTGATTCTGGCGCAGGACGATGCCGTCGCTGGCAAAGGGCAAGGGGGAACGATACCAGTGCTCGCGCCAGCGTTCGGCATCAATGACGGAGGCGATGGGCTGGCTGTATGCAGTGGTACTCGGGAAGCCCAGCGCAGTCAGCGCCGCGGCACGCTCGGGTACGCTCGCCGGTCCTTGGGGCCAGTCCCAGACAAACAGGTCGATGCCGACGGCCTGTTCGGCGCTCAAGACCTTGCGTGCCATCAGACCGGCCACCGAGCCACGAGCATTGAGGCTACCGGCCCGGGCCTGCACGTGATCGGTCAGGCGCCAATACAGTTCGCCTTGCACGATCAAGTCCCAGGCCTGAGATAGCCGTTGCGGGATGGCCGGAATCTGCCGTGCAGGAACCGTCCAGTCCTGGCCGCTTTGGCCGTCGCCGCGGCTGATTGCCTGGGCCAACAGGCCGCTGCGGTAAACCAGGGTCACCGCCACGCCATCGATTTTAGGCTGGACCCAGACGTCGACCCGGTCACGCAGCCATTTTTCCACGGCGGGCTGATCGTGCAGTTTGTCCAGGCCGGTGTGGGCGATGGGGTGGGGCAGCGTACCGCGCGCAGTGCGCAAGGGGTCTGCGGGCGGGCTCAGGTTAAAGCAGTGGCGCCATTGGGTGAGTCGCGCACGGGACTGGTCGTAGAGTTCATCGGCGACCAGTGAGCGTCCCAGGCGGTGATAGCTGTCGTCCCAGAGGTCGATTTGTTGTTGCAGTTTGCCGACTTCGTTCCGGGCGCGTTCTGGTGGCCAGTCCGGGCACTCGGCGGCGCTGGCGGTCAGGTAGGCAAGGGTCAGTAGAGCGGCGAAAAACAGGCGCAGGTCGGGAAGCATCTTGAGCGTCCTTGCTCGGTGAGGTGCGTGAAGGCTAGGTCAGTATCAGTTGGCGCAGCGAGAGGGTGTTTTGCCGGGTATTTCTGGTGGTTGTGCTGGCCTCATCGCGAGCAAGCTCGCTCCCACAGGGAATTGCGTTTGCCCATGGATCTTTGTCACACCAAAGATCAACTGTGGGAGCGGGCTTGCTCGCGAAGGCCTCGATACGGTGTAAAGCGAATGCCAATAAAAAGCCCCGCAGGGCGCGAACCGTGCGGGGCTTCGGGTGTTGCGGGGGAATCTTACAGGCCGGCAGCAGAACGCAGGGCGTCGGCGCGGTCGGTTTTTTCCCAGGTGAACGTGGTGAAGGTGTCGTCACCAACGGTCTTGGTCGCCGGGGTGCGACCGAAGTGGCCGTACGCAGCGGTTTCCTGATACATCGGGTGCAGCAGGTCGAGCATGGTGGTGATCGCGTATGGACGCAGGTCGAACACTTCGCGGACCAGTTTGACGATCTTGTCATCGCTGATCTTGCCGGTACCGAAGGTGTTCAGCGAGATCGAAGTCGGCTGGGCAACGCCGATGGCGTAGGACACCTGAATCTCGCAACGCTCGGCCAGGCCGGCGGCAACGATGTTCTTGGCCACGTAACGACCGGCGTAGGCCGCCGAACGGTCAACCTTCGATGGATCTTTACCGGAGAACGCGCCACCGCCGTGACGGGCCATGCCGCCGTAGCTGTCGACAATGATCTTGCGACCGGTCAGACCGCAGTCACCCACTGGGCCGCCGATGATGAACTGGCCGGTCGGGTTGATGTGGAACTGGGTGTCCTTGCTCAGCAGTTCGGCAGGCAGCACGTGCTTGACGATCAGCTCCATCACGCCTTCGCGCAGGTCGTTGTACGACACTTCCGGGTTGTGCTGGGTCGACAGAACGACGGCATCGATACCGACAACCTTGCCGTTTTCGTAACGGCAGGTCACTTGCGACTTGGCGTCCGGGCGCAGCCAAGGCAGCAGGCCGGATTTACGGGCTTCGGCCTGGCGCTGTACCAGCTGGTGCGAGAAGGTGATCGGTGCAGGCATCAGCACGTCGGTTTCATTGCTGGCGTAGCCGAACATCAGGCCCTGGTCGCCGGCGCCCTGATCTTCAGGCTTGGCACGGTCGACACCCTGGTTGATGTCAGGGGACTGCTTGCCGATGATGTTCATCACGCCGCAGGTCGCGCCGTCGAAGCCGACGTCGGAGCTGGTGTAGCCGATGTTGGTGATCACGTCACGAACGATCTGCTCCAGGTCAACCCAGGCGGAAGTGGTGACTTCGCCGGCGATGATCGCCACGCCCGTTTTCACCAGAGTCTCGCACGCCACACGGGCGAACTTGTCTTCAGCAATGATGGCGTCCAGCACCGCATCAGAAATCTGGTCGGCGATTTTGTCCGGATGCCCTTCAGACACGGACTCGGAGGTGAAAAGGGAGTATTCGCTCATCTCGATGTTTTCCTGAAATTACCGATGGTGAGTGTCGCCAGCCGGTCGCTGAAAATGGCGGACCTGGATCTGGAAACCATTACGTAAGCCTACATAGAGGCTTTCCCCGGGAACGAGTCCCGCAGCGGTGGCCCAACGGGCCAGATCGTCCTGTTCAAACCCCAGCCAGAGATCACCGCAGGCCTCCTTGGCCCAACTCTGGTTGTGGCTACATAACTCTGTCACTAACAGGCTACCGCCTGGTTGCAGCAAATGGGCCATGTGCTTGAGCGCATCGGCCGGTGCGGCAAAATGGTGCAGCACCATGTTCAGTACCACGCAATCGGCCTTGAGGCTGACGCCGTTCAAAGCATCGGCCAGTTGCAGGCTAACGTTAGTCAGCTTGTCGCGTTCGCAGACCTGGCGCGCCAGTTCGAGCATCGCGCTGCTGTTATCCAGCGCCGTGACTTGCGCGAAGCGGCGCGCCAGGTCCGGCAGGAATGCGCCATCGCCGGGGCCGACTTCAATGGCCGTGGCGTCTTTGTCGAAGCTCAGCTTGTCGAGCAGGGCCACCACGCTTTCGCGGTATTGCGGCAGGCCGGCGATCAAGTCTTGCTGGGCGCGAAACTTCTCCGCAACCCTTGAGAAAAAATCCTGGCTGGCCGCCGCACGTTGCCCATGGACCTGGGTGATGCGCGACTGTACGTCGGTCGGCAGCGTCAGGTTGTCCACTTCTTCGAGCAATGCTGCGTGCAGTTTGCCGCCCAGCAGTTCGGTGTGGGGTAGCGCGCGACGGTAGAAAATCGCGTTGCCCTCGCGGCGCGTTGCCACCAGGTCGGCCTGTGCCAGTACCTTGAGGTGGTGGCTCATGCCTGACTGGCCGATGCCGAAGATCTGCGCCAGTTCCAGTACGCCGAACGAGTCATTGGCCAGTGCGCGCAAGACATTCAACCGCAGGGGATCGCCGCCAGCCTTGCACAAGGCCGCCAGCTCATCGCAATCGTCATGTTGAATGGAGGGCACGCGTAAATTCATAAGGCCGGCAGTCTAGTCACGGGTCGAAGGTATCGCAAGAGCAATATCAAAAAGTTTTGATATTGCTCGATAGATGGCACTTCTCGACGTTAGCTTTTGTCAACAATCGGACCGCGGAAAGGTTTCACCAGGCGAATACGTCGTTATCCATTGGAAAAACGCCTTCAGATGACTATCTGTCATTGCCCCGAGGCGGCCCGGTGAGGGAAAATGCTCGCCTTTTTTCCGTTTCGTTTTAATCAAGCCCCCAGGAGAACAGCGATGCCTAGCCGTCGTGAGCGTGCCAACGCCATTCGTGCCCTCAGCATGGATGCCGTGCAAAAAGCCAACAGCGGCCATCCCGGTGCCCCTATGGGTATGGCAGATATCGCCGAAGTACTTTGGCGCGACTACCTCAAGCACAACCCGAGCAATCCATCGTTTGCCGACCGTGACCGCTTCGTGCTGTCCAACGGCCACGGCTCGATGCTGATCTACTCGCTGCTGCACCTGACCGGCTACGACCTGTCGATCGATGACCTCAAGCAGTTCCGTCAACTGCACAGCCGCACCCCGGGCCACCCGGAACTCGGCTACACCCCGGGCGTAGAAACCACCACCGGTCCACTGGGCCAGGGCCTGGCCAACGCCGTGGGTTTTGCCCTGGCTGAAAAAGTCATGGCGGCGCAGTTCAACCGTCCTGGCCACAACATCGTCGATCACCACACCTATGTGTTCCTGGGTGATGGCTGCATGATGGAAGGCATTTCCCACGAAGTCGCTTCCCTGGCCGGTACCCTGGGCCTGGGCAAGCTGATCGCCTTCTACGATGACAACGGCATCTCCATCGATGGCGAAGTCGAAGGCTGGTTCACCGACGACACCCCGAAGCGTTTTGAGTCCTACAACTGGCAAGTGATCCGCAATGTCGATGGTCACGACCCGGAAGAGATCAAGACGGCGATCGACACTGCACGTAAAAGCGAGCAGCCAACCCTGATCTGCTGCAAGACCACCATCGGTTTCGGTTCTCCGAACAAGCAAGGCAAGGAAGATTGCCATGGCGCCCCGCTGGGTGACGCGGAAATCGCCCTGACCCGTGCGGCGCTGAAATGGAATCACGGCCCATTCGAAATCCCGGCCGATATCTATGCCGAGTGGGACGCCAAGGAAGCCGGTCGCGCTGTTGAAGCCGAGTGGGACCAGCGTTTCTCTGCTTACTCCGCCGCGTTCCCGACTGAAGCCAACGAACTGGTGCGTCGTCTGAGCGGTGACCTGCCAGCTGACTTCAGCGAAAAAGCCTCGGCCTATATCGCCGAAGTGGCGGCCAAGGGCGAAACCATCGCCAGCCGTAAAGCCAGTCAGAACGCCCTGAATGCGTTCGGCCCGTTGCTGCCTGAGTTCCTCGGCGGTTCGGCTGACCTGGCCGGTTCCAACCTGACCCTGTGGAAAGGTTGCAAAGGTGTTACCGCCGAAGATGCCAGCGGCAACTACATGTACTACGGCGTGCGCGAGTTCGGCATGACCGCGATCATGAACGGCGTTGCCCTGCACGGCGGCCTGGTGCCTTACGGCGCGACCTTCCTGATGTTCATGGAATACGCGCGTAACGCGGTGCGCATGTCGGCCCTGATGAAGCAGCGGGTGATCCACGTCTACACCCACGACTCCATCGGTCTGGGCGAAGACGGCCCGACTCACCAGCCAATCGAGCAACTGGCCAGCCTGCGCTGCACGCCGAACCTCGATACCTGGCGCCCAGCCGACGCCGTTGAGTCGGCGGTGAGCTGGAAGTGCGCATTGGAGCGCAAGGACGGTCCTTCAGCCCTGATCTTCTCGCGTCAGAACCTGCAGCACCAAACCCGCAATGCGATTCAGATCGAAGAGATCGCGCGTGGCGGTTACGTGTTGAAGGACTGCGCAGGCGAGCCTGAGCTGATCCTGATCGCCACCGGCTCGGAAGTCGGCCTGGCCGTTCAGGCCTTCGACAAACTGACCGAGCAGGGCCGCAAGGTGCGTGTGGTTTCCATGCCGTGCACCAGCGTGTTCGATGCCCAGGACGCCGGCTACAAGCAATCGGTCCTGCCGTTGCAGGTCAGCGCCCGTATCGCCATCGAAGCTTCCCACGCCGACTACTGGTACAAGTACGTGGGCCTGGAAGGCCGCGTGATCGGCATGACCACCTACGGCGAGTCGGCGCCTGCGCCGGCCTTGTTCGAAGAGTTCGGCTTCACCCTGGAAAACATCCTGGGTCAGGCTGAAGAGCTGCTGGAAGACTGATCCAGAAGTTGCGTCATCCGGACTGCCGCCTTCGCGAGCAAGCCCGCTCCCACATTGGAATGCATTTCCCTGTGGGAGCGGGCTTGCTCGCGAAGACGGTGGTTCGGTCAACGCTGCGATGACAGATTCACCACGGTAATCGAGAATCCCATGCCTCAACCGCGTCCCTACAAAGTTGCACTCAACGGCTACGGCCGGATTGGTCGTTGCGTCTTGCGTGCGTTGTTCGAGCGAGGCGACAAGGCCGGGTTCGAGATTGTCGCGATCAACGATCTGGCGGACATGGCCAGTATCGAATACCTGACACGCTTTGACTCCACCCATGGCCGGTTCCCCGGCGAAGTGAAGGTCGAGGGCGATTGTCTGCATATTAATGGCGACTGCGTGAAGGTCCTGCGCAGTGCCACCCCCGAAGGCATCGATTGGGCGTCCCTGGGCGTCGATCTGGTGCTGGAGTGCTCCGGCGCTTATCACACTCGCGAAGACGGCCAGCGTTTCCTCGACGCCGGCGCCCCGCGTGTGTTGTTTTCCCAGCCGATGGCCAGCGAGACGGACGTTGACGCGACCATCGTCTACGGCGTGAACCAGGACTGCCTGACCGGCGACGAATTGCTGGTGTCCAACGCGTCCTGCACCACCAACTGCGGCGTGCCGCTGTTGCGCCTGCTGAATCAGGCCATTGGTCTGGACTACGTGTCGATCACCACCATTCACTCGGCGATGAACGATCAGCCGGTCATCGATGCCTATCACCACGAAGACCTGCGCCGTACCCGTTCGGCGTTCCAGTCGGTGATTCCGGTGTCCACCGGTCTGGCGCGAGGTATCGAGCGCCTGCTGCCGGAACTTGCCGGACGAATTCAGGCCAAAGCCGTGCGGGTGCCGACGGTCAACGTGTCCTGCCTCGATATCACGATGCAGACCGCCACCGCGACCGACGCCACCGAGGTCAACCGGATCCTGCGCGAAGCCGCCACCAGCGGCCCGCTCAAAGGCCTGCTGGCCTACACCGAGCTACCCCACGCAAGCTGTGATTTCAACCATGACCCACATTCGGCGATCGTCGATGCCAGTCAGACCCGCGTTTCCGGCCCTCGGCTGGTGAACATCCTGGCCTGGTTCGACAATGAATGGGGTTTTGCCAACCGAATGCTGGACGTTGCAGAACACTATCTGCAAACAGCAACTTCAAAAAAACCGTAGGAAGTGCGACCCATGACCGTGTTGAAGATGTCCGACCTCGATCTGCAAGGTAAGCGCGTATTGATCCGCGAAGACCTCAACGTTCCAGTCAAGGACGGTGTTGTCACCAGCGATGCGCGTATCCTGGCCTCGCTGCCGACCATCAAGCTGGCCCTGGAAAAAGGCGCGGCCGTGATGGTCTGCTCGCACCTTGGCCGTCCGACCGAAGGCGAGTTCTCGGCCGAGAACAGCCTCAAGCCAGTCGCCGACTACCTGAGCCGTGCTCTGGGTCGTGAAGTGCCGCTGGTGGCCGATTACCTGGGCGGTGTTGACGTGAAAGCGGGCGACATCGTGCTGTTCGAAAACGTGCGCTTCAACAAAGGCGAGAAAAAGAACGCTGACGAACTGGCCCAGCAATACGCCGCCCTGTGCGACGTGTTCGTGATGGACGCCTTCGGCACTGCTCACCGTGCCGAGGGTTCGACCCACGGCGTGGCCAAGTTCGCCAAAGTCGCTGCTGCCGGCCCGCTGCTGGCCGCTGAACTGGACGCTCTGGGCAAAGCCCTGGGTGCCCCGGCCCAGCCGATGGCGGCTATTGTTGCCGGCTCCAAGGTGTCGACCAAACTCGACGTGCTGAACAGCCTGAGCCAGATCTGCAACCAGTTGATCGTTGGTGGCGGCATTGCCAACACTTTCCTGGCCGCTGCCGGTCACCCGGTCGGTAAATCCCTGTACGAGCCGGACCTGCTGGACACCGCTCGCGCCATCGCCGCCAAGGTCAGCGTACCGCTGCCAGTGGACGTAGTGGTTGCCAAGGAATTCGCGGAAAGCGCCGCTGCGACCGTCAAGCTGATCGCTGACGTCGCTGCCGACGACATGATCCTGGACATCGGTCCGCAGACCGCGGCGAATTTCGCCGAGCTGCTGAAGTCGTCCAAGACTATCCTGTGGAACGGTCCGGTCGGCGTGTTCGAATTCGATCAGTTCGGCAATGGCACCAAGGTGCTGGCCCAGGCCATCGCGGACAGCGCGGCGTTCTCCATTGCCGGCGGTGGCGACACCCTGGCGGCCATCGACAAGTATGGCGTGGCAGAGCAGATCTCCTACATTTCTACCGGTGGCGGTGCGTTCCTCGAATTCGTCGAAGGCAAGGTCCTGCCAGCCGTTGAAGTCCTGGAAAGCCGGGCCAAGGCCTGAGGGTCGCCCGTTTGACCAGGCAAGGGAGTGTTGACATGGTCAAGACGTTAGCGCTGTTGATCGTCGCGGGTTCACTGGCGGCTTGCGGGAGCAGCCCGAAAGCCACGCCGGAACCCGAGGCGCCCGCGTCGCGCAACGGCTGTTATCAGGCCGACTGGCAGGCGGAAACCAACCCGGTGCTCAACAAGCGCTCCGGGCCCGAGGGCCTGGACAAATACGAGACCCGGGCACCCGCCAAGGAACATGGCTGCCCTTGACGGGTCTGACTCTTTACTCAGGGCTGGCGGCGTGTGCCGTCAGTCGAGGGACATGGATGAAAGGTTTTATCGCCGTTACGGCGCTGGCGCTGTTGGCTGGTTGTGCTCAGTTGAACCCGTTCCAGTCGTCCGCGCCTGTGGATAACTGGACCACCTGGACCTGCGACAGCCAGGCCAAAGTGTTGTGGCGCTACACCGACGACAGCCTTAGGGAAGTCGACGTGCGTCTGGGCGGTGCCGATCAGGTCTACCGCTTGAAACAGGAGCCGGGTGCATCGGGTTCGCTGTACAGCAACGACATGCTGGCGTTTCACATAAAAGGTGAGGAAGGCCTGGTTTACTGGGTCGCCACCAATGATTTGATTGGCCGCGGTTGTAAGGCGCAATAACTGAAACACCACGGACCCAATGTGGGAGCGGGCTTGCTCGCGAAAGCGGTAGATCAGCTTGCATAAATGTTGAATGTTAAATCGCATTCGCGAGCAAGCCCGCTCCCACAGTTGTTTTGTGTCGTGATTGAGATTGATGCAACACCGAATTCGCAGCCCGGGCTCAACCCCCGATCTGCAATAACTTGAATAGCCGCCGCCGCTACGGCAGGCTGGCACGATTAACGACCCTCAACCGGGAGAGATATACACAATGGCACTTATCAGCATGCGCCAGATGCTGGACCACGCAGCCGAGTTCGGCTACGGCGTTCCAGCCTTCAACGTCAACAACCTTGAGCAGATGCGCGCCATCATGGAAGCCGCTGACAAGACTGACTCCCCGGTGATCGTCCAGGCTTCGGCCGGTGCTCGCAAATACGCCGGTGCACCGTTCCTGCGTCACCTGATCCTGGCAGCCATCGAAGAATTCCCGCACATCCCGGTGTGCATGCACCAGGACCACGGCACCAGCCCGGACGTCTGCCAGCGCTCCATCCAGCTGGGCTTCAGCTCGGTGATGATGGACGGCTCCCTGGGTGAAGACGGCAAGACCCCGACCGACTACGACTACAACGTCCGTGTGACCCAACAAACCGTAGCCATGGCTCACGCCTGTGGCGTTTCGGTAGAAGGCGAGCTGGGCTGCCTGGGTTCGCTGGAAACCGGCATGGCCGGTGAAGAAGACGGCATCGGCGCCGAAGGCGTCCTGGATCACAGCCAGATGCTGACCGACCCGGAAGAAGCCGCTGACTTCGTAAAACGCACTCAGGTGGATGCCCTGGCCATCGCCATCGGCACCAGCCACGGCGCCTACAAGTTCACCAAGCCGCCTACCGGCGACGTGCTGGCCATCGACCGTATCAAAGAAATCCACAAGCGCATTCCGAACACTCACCTGGTGATGCACGGTTCGTCTTCGGTTCCGCAAGAGTGGCTGGCGATCATCAACCAGTACGGCGGCGACATCAAGGAAACCTACGGCGTACCGGTTGAAGAAATCGTCGAAGGCATCAAGCACGGCGTGCGCAAAGTCAACATCGACACCGACCTGCGCCTGGCGTCCACTGGCGCAATGCGTCGCCTGATGGCCACCAACCCGAGCGAGTTCGACCCACGTAAATTCTTCGGCGCCACCGTCACCGCCATGCGCGACGTGTGTATCGCTCGCTACGAAGCCTTCGGTACTGCCGGCAACGCTTCGAAAATCAAGGCGATCTCGCTGGAAGGCATGTATCAGCGTTACCTGAAAGGTGAGTTGAACGCCAAGGTCAACTAAGCCTTTCGCGTTTGAGCCCCATAAAAAACCCGCCGAGACAGGCGGGTTTTTTATGGGCGATGATCCAGGATCGACGCGGTCAGTGTGGGAGCGGGCTTGCTCGCGAAAGCGGTGTGTCATTCAACATTAATTTCGTCTGACACTACGCCTTCGCGAGCAAGCCCGCTCCCACCAGATCAACAGTGCCTCGATATCAATTGTTGTGATCGATATCCAGCTTGCTGAAGGTCACTTTGCCGCCTTCAGTGGTGTACCCGGTGTTGTCCTGTACATAGACCCCGGCCTTGAAATACAGCGGTTTGTCACGCCAGGTTGTGCTGATTTGCGTATCCCATTGATAACCTGCCGCGCTGATGCCCAAGGCGCCACCGGGGCTGAGGTGAATGAGGTAGTTGAACTCCTGGTCGAGTTTCACCCCCGTCGCAACGATGATCACCCGGCCTGTATCGTCATCGGGATGCATCCGGACCTTGGCGACGATATTGCCGGTGCCTGTGCTGGTCTTGTATTGGTATTCAACCTTCACCAGAGGTTTCTGGCTTTGATAGGCATGGATCTGGCCGATGACGATTTTCCCGGAACTCGGCACCTGGTTCACTGCCAGAGTGGCATACAACAAATTGTCGGCTTCCGGGTAGTACCAGTTTTTCAACGTGCCGTTGCTGTAGGTTTCACGCAATTCGGTACGTGGGTAAATTGCGTTTTCGGTACGGGAGCCGGTCACGGGCGACCAGAAAAACAGTGTGCCGGTGTCGGAATGGAAGTATTGATCCTTGAAACCGTCCACCAGTTTGGCGGTTTCGACGGTGTACGGCGGGCTGCCAACGGGGACGCTGAGGTTCCAGGTTGCAAGATCGATCATGTCGGTTCTTCCACTTGATTCATGCTGCACGGACGTGCCAGAAGCTCTAGCCCGCACCTTCGGGGGCGGCCTTTATAAGCGTAGCGGGAGATTTTGTTAATGCCCGTCTGACGGGTGGCTGACGTCAACATCCTGTCGAAGCGACATCTTTCCAGGTTTCCATCGCCTGAACCATCGACCGTTAGTCGGTAAAAAGACACTATGATTAAATGATGGCTTACTGACACCTTCTGCTTTTGCAGAACCGGGTCTAGAGTGAAGGCGCAGTATGTGTCCGGTTTTCACGAGAAACCGGCCTGACACCCCGCAATTAGAGAAGCAGCATGGAATGCGCGCAACCCACGCCAGTAGAAGGCGGCTCAACCCTTTTAGTCGTCGACGATTACCCCGAAAACCTGATCAGCATGCGCGCGTTGTTACAGCGCCAGGGCTGGCGGGTCATTACTGCCACCTCGGGTTTCGAGGCCCTCGGCTTGTTACTTGAGCACGATATCGACCTGGTGCTGCTGGACGTGCAGATGCCGGACATGGACGGGTATGAAGTGGCGCGCCTGATGCGCGGTAGCCAGCGGACCCGTCTGACGCCGATCATTTTCCTGACCGCCAACGAACAGTCCCAGGATGCCGTGATCAAGGGCTATGCCAGTGGTGCGGTGGATTATCTGTTCAAGCCGTTCGACCCACAGGTCTTTACGCCCAAGGTCCAGGCGTTGCTCGAGCACCAGCGTAACCGCAGGGCCTTGCAGCGCCTGAGTCATGATCTGGAAGCGGCTCGTGCCTTTAATGCGTCGGTGCTGGAAAACGCAGCCGAAGGCATTCTGGTATTGGGTGAGGACGGTCTGATTCGTTTTGCCAATCCGGCGATGTCACGGTTGCTCAATGCCACGGTGCAGGAACTGCAAGGCAAGGAGTTTCTGGACTACCTGCAAAAACCGCATATCCCGATCTGGGCCGATTCCGAGTTGCTGGCCGGATACAAACGCGGCGAAACCCTGCGCCTGCACGATGCCCTGCTACGTACGGCGCCCGGGCAGCAAGTGCCGGTGGCCTTGTCCTGCGCGCCATTGCCCGCCGAGCAACATGCGATGGTCGTGACCGTGCTGGACATGTCGGTGGTGCGCCATCTGCATCAGCAACTGGAGTTTCAGGCGGTCACCGATCCGCTGAGCGGATTGCTCAACCGCCGGGGTTTCTACCAGACCGTAGAGAACCTGCTGTTGCGCGGTGAGCGTTCCGACCGCTCCTGGGTTTTGATGTATCTGGACCTCGACGGCTTCAAGCGAGTCAATGATTCGCTCGGGCACGATGCCGGCGATCGGGTGCTGCGCTGGGTCTCCGAACAGTTGAAGGCTTGCCTGCGGCCCTTCGACACTCTGGCGCGGATGGGCGGCGACGAGTTCACCGCGCTGCTGGATCTGGAGTTCCCCGAGCAGGCGGCGAAGATTGCCGAGAAGCTCATCGAGCGAGTGTCGATCTGTCAGCAGATCGACGGCCTCGATATCGCTCTGGGTGCCAGCATCGGCATTGCCACGTTCCCTGATTGTGGCGCCAATCTCGACGGGATGATGCGGGCGGCCGACATTGCCATGTACGAGGCCAAGCGTGCCGGCCGCCAGCAATATCGCTTCTACGATCATGAAATGAACGGCCGGGCGCGCACGCGGCTGATGCTGGAAGAAAGTGTGCGCACGGCCATCGAGAACCGGGATTTCAATCTGGTGTATCAGCCTCAGGTTGCGATTGCCGACGGGCGGATTCGTGGCTTCGAGGCCTTGTTGCGCTGGCAGCATCCGAGCGTTGGCGATGTCCCCCCGGGGCTGTTTTTGCCATTGCTGGAGGAGGCGCGACTGATCAGTCGCCTGGGCAGCTGGATTTACAATCGCGGCGCCGGGCAACGCAAAGCCTGGGAGTCCCTGTTTGCCGAGGACCTGGTGCTCGGCGTCAGCTTGAGCAGTACGCAGTTCGGCATGCCCAACCTGGTCACCGAGTTGCGCCAGGTGCTGGAGCGTCATGGCCTGCAACCGCGTCACCTGGAAGTCGAGGTCACGGAAGAGGCCTTGATGCACAACCCCGAAGAAACCCGCAAGCAGTTGCGCCTGCTGCACAACCTGGGCGTACGAGTGGCATTGGATGACTTCGGGGCCGGACTCTGCTCCCTGACGCACTTGCGCGACTTGGCGCTGGATACTCTGAAGATCGACCGCCATTTGATCGCCCGGTTGCCGGATTCGGCAAGGGATGCGGCGCTGGTGCGCAGTGTGATCGACCTGTGCAAGCAGTTCGGGATGTTGGTGATTGCCGAAGGGGTGGAAACCATCGCTCAGTATGAATGGCTGCAAGCCAACAGCTGTGAATATGTGCAAGGTTTTCTGGTAGCCCGGCCCATGATGGCCGAAGACGCCGGGGTCTTTGTCCAGCCGTTCGACTGGAGCGCGCTGCCCCGCTGAATTCGCTACACTGGCGACCTTTTAGTGACCTGTATTGCCGCCCCGATGACCGTGTTGAAATATCTCCAGGCCTATCCCGCCACCTTGCAGGATCAGGTGCGCCAGCTGATCGCCGACGGTCGGCTGGGCGATTACCTGAACCAGCGTTACCCGCAAAAGCACGGGGTGCAGAGCGACAAGGCGCTGTACACCTATGCTCTGGACCTCAAGCAGGAGTACTTGCGTAACGCTCCGGCCATCGACAAGGTGCTGTTCGACAACCGTCTGGACCTGACCCACCGTGCCCTTGGCCTGCACACCACGATTTCACGGGTGCAGGGTGGCAAGCTCAAGGCCAAGAAGGAAATCCGCATCGCTTCGCTGTTCAAGGAAGCGCCTTGCGAGTTCCTGAAAATGATCGTGGTGCATGAGCTGGCGCACTTCAAGGAATCGGACCACAACAAGGCATTCTACAAACTGTGCGAACACATGCTGCCGGGTTATCACCAGGTGGAATTTGATGTGCGGGTGTACCTGACGTGGCGGGATCTGTAGGAGCTGCCGCAGGCTGCGACCTTTTAAGGAGCATTGGATGGACGTGAGCAAGACCAAGAGCAGCTTCTATCGCCGGTTGTACGTGGCGTACTTGATCGACAGCGGGCTGGCCAGCAGCGTCCCGGCGCTGACCGAAGTCACCGGTATGCCCCGGCGCACGGCACAGGACACCATCGCGGCGTTGGCGGATCTGGATATCATTTGTGAGTTCGAGCAGGAAGAGGGCGCGCGCAACCATGCAGGGCGCTATCGGATTCGCGAGTGGGGTGCGATCGATCGCGGGTGGATCGAGCGCAATCTGCGGCAGATCAAGGCGGTGCTGGAGTATCCCTGAAATCTTTCAGTGATTTAACCGACGCCTTCGCGAGCAAGCCCGCTCCCACATTAGATCAGCAGTGAACACAGGTTTCGTGTGCGATAGATATCAAATGTGGGAGCGGGCTTGCTCGCGAAGAGGCCCTTAAGGGCGGCGCATCCCGATGTGTGGAATGCCATCCTCGACATATTCCTCACCCGCCACGACAAACCCGTACCGCCCGTAATACCCCTGCAAATGCGCCTGGGCCGAGAGGTAGACCGGCAGACCGGGCCAGTATTTTTCGATCTGTTTGAGTGCCTGTTCCATCAGCTCATGCCCCAGCCCGGCACCGCGTGCCTGGGGTGCAATGATCACCCGCCCGATCACCACATCGCCGCCCTGTGATTGCGGGTCAAGCAGGCGCAAGTAGGCCACCAGCCGGTTACCGTCCCAGGCCATCACGTGGAGGGTGTCACCTTCCAGATCCTGGCCATCGATATCCTGGTAAACGCATTTCTGTTCTACGACGAACACTTCTGCACGCAGCTGCAAAATGGCGTACAGCTGCTCCTTGCCCAGGTCGCTGTGGTGTTTGCAGATCCAGTCGACTGTCATGTTTTGATTCCCTGAAAACGTCGTTCCGATACTAAGCGCACTCACGCCAGAAGTCTTTATGGCGGAAGAATCTGTGACAAAGGCCAAAATGCCATCATTCATTTTTCGCGCGGATGTCTTCTTTGTGTAATCTGGATCGAAGCGCTGTGCTATGGCTTCGATGAGCGAATGTTGAGTACCCGGGCCTTGCCGGTACAGGGGCCTTGGGGTTTTGGCTGAAAACACGTCGGGCAAGCCGCCCGCTAAGGATTTTCTGGCATGCCGCGATTGCATCGAGCTTTGGCCTTGATTGGATTGCTGTTGCTGGTTCAGGGAGCGGCGGCAGAAAAACTGCGGCTGGTCGCTGATGCCTGGCCCCCCTTTACCGATTCCACGCTCGTCAACGGTGGTCTGGCGACGGATATTGTCAGTACCGCGCTCGCCAGGGCTGGCTACGCCAGTGATTTCGAACAGGTGCCCTGGGCACGGGCCTTGATGGGATTGGGCGAGGGTCGATACGACGTGCTGGTCAACGCCTGGTACTCGGAGGAGCGGACCAGGCTTGGCCAGTTCTCCGGCGAGTACCTGCTCAATCGCGTGCGCTTTCTCAAGCGCAAGGACGCGCCCATTGAATTCAATAACCTGCAGCAATTGCACACCTATCCGATTGCCGTGGTGCGTGGATACGCCTATTCGCCCCCGTTCGACAACGACGAGTCGTTGCAGAAAGTCCCTGTGCACAGTTTCGCCATGGCGGTGCGCATGCTCGCGGCGGACCGGGTCAAGCTGACGCTGGAAGATGAATTCGTCGCCCGCTACTACCTGGCCCGTGAGTCACCCAAGGTGCGGAACGCCGTGGAGTTCCTGCCCAAGGCATTGAGCGAGAACAGCTTGCACATCATCGTCAGCCTGAAGAATCCCGAGCATGCACGGATCGTCGCCGGTTTCGACCGCGAGATCGCGGCCATGAAAGCAGACGGGAGTTATGACAAGTTGATGAAACGGCATGGGATGTGAGTGGGTTGAGCCAGTTTCTGTGTTGTTGCTGATGGCCTCATCGCGAGCAAGCTCGCTCCCACAGTAGATCTTCAGTCGACACAAGTTTTGTGAACACCAGAGCCCCCTGTGGGAGCGGGCTTGCTCGCGATGAGGCCCGCCCAGACACCACAGATCTCAATCCTCACTGGTGTCCTTGATCAGATGTGCCGCCAACGTCCTCAGCGGCCCCAACTGCCGGCAGATCAGCGCCAGTTGCGTCTGCACCAACCGCTGCCCCTCATCGATTTCATCAGGCATCTGTTCCAGTTCATTGGCCAGTGCTTCTTCTTCATCGCTCTGAATTTCAATCGAAGACTTGCTCGCCAGCCCTTGGGCGATCTCGTCGATGCTGGCGGCCAGTTTCACTCCGGCCCCTTCGATCAAATGTTCACGCACGTCCGTCGGCAGTTGGGTTTCCCGGTGCGCGCCCAGACCCGACAGGTAACTGAGTAGCGTGTGTGACAGCACCAGGAAGCGGAAGCCCACATCCGCCTCCTTACGGAAATGCCCCGGCTCCATCAGCATGTTGGCCAGTGTGGTCGACAGTGCCGCGTCGGCGTTGTGCGCGTTGCGGCGGGCCAGGCGGTAAGCCAGGTCGTCGCTTTTACCCGCAGCGTATTGCTGCATGATCTGGCGCAGGTAGATGCTGTTGCAGGCCAGGGTGTTGGCCAGCACTTTGTTCAGGCGTCGGCCCTGCCAGTCCGGCAGGAACAGGAACACCGCCAGCCCGGCAATCAGGCTGCCGAGCAAGGTATCGAACAACCGTGGCAGGAACAGTCCATAACCGTCACCTACCTGATTGAAGCAGAACAGCACCATCAGGGTGATTGCCGCCGTCGCCAGGGTGTAGCGGGTGGTGCGGTTGGTAAAGAACACCACCCCGGCGGCGATGGCGAAGCATGACTGGATCAGCGGGTTCGGGAACAGGTCGAACAGCGCCCAGGCCAATGTCAGGCCAATGGCGGTGCCGATGATCCGTTGACCGAGTTTGCGGCGAGTGGCGCCGTAGTTCGGTTGGCAGACGAACAGCGTAGTGAGGATGATCCAGTAGCCTTGGGACGGGTGAATCAAATGCACCATGGCGTAGCCGATGCTCAAGGCCAGGGGCAATCGCAGGGCATGGCGGAACAGCAGCGAGGTCGGCGTCAGCTGCGTGCGCAAGCGAAGCCACACGTCCTTGAGGCTGCGCGGCGAACGGTCGAGCAGGCTGCTGTCGGTGGCGTCGGCCAGGGCGTCGGGGTTACTGGCATCGCTGAGCAGGCGGTCGAGGGTGCCGAGGTTGGCCGCCAGTGCCCGCAGTGAACGCAGCAAACCGCGCCAGGCCGGGTTGCTCTGGATGCGCAGGTGTTCGAGAGAGGCATCCAGGTCGCTCAGGGCCTCGGCGAAACTGGCGTCATAGGTGAACGGCTGGCGCATCTGGATCGATTCGGCCAAGGCCCGGCAGGCCTTGCCTTGCTGGCGCAACAGGCGCTGGCAGCGGAACAGCACGTCGCTGTGGAAGAAGGCGTCGGCCAGGGCGTTGTACGGGTAGTGCGACGAACTGGCACGCTCGTGGATGTCCTGGGCGAGGAAGTACAGTTTGAGGTAGCGGCTGACTTTCGACCCCGGGCGCCCGTTGCCGACCCGGTGCAGGATGATCTCCTTGGCGGCGTTCAGTGCCGCCACCACGCGGCCGTTCTGTTGGGCCAACTCCAGGCGCCGCGCCTCCACGTCCATCTGCCGGATCGGCTCGAACAGCGAGGATTTGAGCTTCAGGTAAAAGCCCAGCTCGCGAAACAGTCGCGCCAGGCTCTGCTGCACCGGCTGATTGGAAAACAGCGCCTGCCACAACACCGACAGCAAGCCGTACCAGGCAGCACCGGCCACCAGCAGCATCGGCTCGTGCCAGACGTCGGTGACCGCACCGCCACGCTGGTCCACGCCGATCATGGTGTAGACCGAAAGGATCAACGTCGCCGAGGCAATCGCGCCATAGCGCTCGCCGAGGGCGCCGAGCATGGTCAGGCAGAACGCGGCCAGGGCGAAGGCGATGATAAACAGTGGGGGGTAGGGGAAGAGCAGTTCGACGGAGAGGGCGGCGACCGCGAAACACACCAGCGTCACCGCCAGTGCGTTGAGACGGCCCTGCCAGCTGTCGTCGGTCTCGGCCAGGGCACTGGCGATGATCCCCAGGAACAACGGGATCAGAAGGCCCATTTCATCCTGATACCAACACAGCGCCATGGTGCCGGTCAGGGCAATGAATACCCGCACGCTGTAGCTGAACTTATCCAGCGCCCAAAGGCGACGCAGAGACTGGCGGAACGAAGTCGATGACATGAAATGCGAAGGCCTTCCGAGGCAATGACGCTAAATTGAGCCACTAATGACGCCGACGCAATGGCGTCGATCACATCAGACAGCAAAATCTGTTCCTTCCTTGTGTGAATACAATCTGCAAATCATCACGGATCCAATGTGGGAGCGGGCTTGCTCGCGAAAGCGTCCTTTCAGTCAACATTGATGTTGAATGTTATGGCCCCTTCGCGAGCAAGCCCGCTCCCACATTTTGATTTGTGTGCGATCAGACGTACTGCGCAGCCGCGTAGCCCGATGCCCACGCCCACTGGAAGTTGAACCCACCCAGATGCCCGGTCACGTCGAGCACTTCGCCGACGAAGTACAGCCCCGGGCTCTTCAGCGATTCCATGGTCTTGGACGACACTTCATTGGTGTTGACGCCGCCCAGGGTCACCTCGGCGGTGCGATAGCCTTCGGTGCCCGCCGGCACGACTTTCCAGCTCGCCAGTTTTTCCGCGATATCGGCCAGTTCCGCGTGGGTGTACTGCTTCATCGGTTTGGAGACGAACCAGTTGTCCGCCAGCAGGTTGGCCATCTTCTTGGTGAAGATTTCACCGAGCAGGGTTTTCAGCTCGCTGTTGGGGCGTTCGGCCTGTTGCTGTTGCAGCCAGCTCGGTACGTCGTGATCCGGCAGAAGGTTGATCTCGACGGTATCGCCGGATTCCCAGAACGACGAGATCTGCAAAATCGCCGGGCCGCTGAGGCCGCGGTGGGTGAACAGGATGTTCTCGCGAAAGCTCTGGTCGTTGCAGCTCACCAGGCAATCCACCGACGTACCGGACAACTCGGTGCACAAGGCTTTGAGCTGATCGGTAATGGTGAACGGCACCAGGCCGGCGCGGGTCGGCAGCAGTTCGTGGCCGAACTGCTTGGCCACTTGATAGCCGAAACCGGTGGCGCCCAGGGTCGGGATCGACAGGCCGCCGGTGGCGATCACCAGGGATTCGCAGGTGATTTGGTCAAGCGTCGTGTCCAGCAAGTAGCCCTTCTCAAGCCTCTCGATGGTCTGGATCGAGGTGTCCAGGTGCAGGCTGACGCCGACCTGATCGCACTCGTTGAGCAGCATTTCGAGAATGTCACTGGATTTGTTATCGCAGAACAACTGGCCGAGTTTTTTCTCGTGGTACGGCACGCCGTGCTTGGCCACCATGCCGATGAAATCCCACTGGGTATAACGGGCCAGGGCGGATTTGCAGAAGTGCGCGTTCTGCGAGAGGAAATTGCTCGGTTCAGTGTACATGTTGGTGAAATTGCAGCGGCCACCGCCCGACATCAGGATTTTCTTGCCGGCCTTGTTGGCATGGTCGAGCAGCAACACCTTGCGCCCGCGCCCGGCGGCGGTCAGTGCACACATCAACCCTGCGGCGCCAGCGCCAATGATCACGACTTCGGTAGAGCGCAAAACGGTGTCCTCTTGATGTATCACCACAAAACCAATGTGGGAGCGGGCTTGCTCGCGAAAGCGGTGTATCAGTCACCTGATAGATCGACTGACAGATTGCATTCGCGAGCAAGCCCGCTCCCACAGGGGATCTTCGTTGGGTCGAAGATCGTTTTACAAAATGCGCACGCGCAACGAACGGCCCTTGATCTTGCCGTCGTTCAGGCGCTGCAAGGCCTGCTTGGCGACGCCGCGCTCCACGGCCACATAGGCCTGGAAGTCGAAAATCGCGATCTTGCCGACCTGGGCACCGGGGATGCCGGCGTCACCGGTCAGTGCGCCAAGAATGTCGCCCGGACGAACCTTGTCCTTACGGCCGCCAGCGATGCACAGGGTGCTCATCTGCGGCAACAGCGGACCACCACCCTTGGAGGTGAGGTTGTCCACCTGATCCCAGGTCAATGGTGTCTTCTGCAATTGCTCGATAGCCTGGGCGCGCTGTGCTTCGGACGGCGCCACCAGGCTGATCGCGAGGCCTTTCTCACCGGCGCGGCCAGTACGGCCGACGCGGTGAATGTGGATTTCCGAATCACGGGCCAGCTCGACGTTGATCACCATGTCCAGGGAATCGATGTCGAGGCCGCGGGCGGCGACGTCGGTAGCCACCAGTACCGAAGTACTGCGGTTGGCGAACATCGCCAGCACCTGGTCGCGGTCACGTTGATCCAGATCGCCGTGCAGGCCGACGGCGGAGATGCCCTTGGCGGTCAGGTGATCGACGGTTTCCTGAACTTGCTGCTTGGTGAAGCAGAAAGCCACGCAGGAGGCCGGACGGAAGTGGCCAAGCACCTTGGTCACTGCACTCATGCGGTCATCCGGGGAAATCTCGTAGAAGCGCTGCTCGATCTGCGTGTCGTCGTGGAACGCCTCGGCCTTGACCTGCTGCGGGTTGCGCATGAACTTCGAGGCCAGCTGCTTGATGCCTACCGGGTAGGTAGCGGAGAACAGCAAGGTCTGGCGACGTTCCGGAGCCTGCATGATGATTTCTTCGATGGAATCGTAGAAACCCATGTCGAGCATGCGGTCGGCTTCGTCGAGGATCAGGGTGTTCAGGCCGTGGAGCACCAGAGAGCCCTTGCGCAGGTGCTGCTGGATGCGCCCCGGCGTGCCGACGATGATGTGCGCGCCGTGTTCCAGCGAAGCGATCTGCGGGCCGAGGGACACGCCGCCGCACAGGGTCAGGACCTTGATGTTGTCTTCGGCACGGGCCAGGCGACGGATTTCCTTGGCGACCTGGTCGGCCAGCTCGCGGGTCGGGCACAGGATCAGCGCCTGGCAACCGAAGTAACGCGGATTGATCGGGTTCAGCAGGCCGATGCCGAACGCGGCGGTCTTGCCGCTGCCGGTCTTGGCCTGGGCGATCAGGTCCATCCCCTTGAGGATCACCGGCAAGCTTTGCGCCTGGATCGGCGTCATCTGGGCATAACCGAGGGAGTCGAGGTTAGCCAGCATGGCGGCGGACAGCGGCAAAGTATTAAATTCGGTGGCGATGGTGGTCACGGGACTGGCCTGCAAAACAAAATGTCGCGCAGTGTACCAGTCCGGTGGCCATTCGCCCTAAGGCTCTATGTGTTCTTCCGGACGTTTGACTCGCCGTCCGTCATTCCGTGACAGCTGGGAAAAGATCGTCGCGGCCAGCATTGCCATGATTCCAACCGTCACAAACGTCAGTTGAAAGGCGCCCAAAACCGTGTCCACGCCGTCATTTCCGATCTCGGCCGTGAACCCGCCGAGCAATGCACCGGCGCAGGCTACCCCCAGACTCAGTGACAATTGCGCGACCACCGACAGCAGGCTGTTGCCGCTGCTGGCGCTGGCATCGTCGAGGTCGATCAGGGTCACGGTGTTCATCGCGGTGAACTGCAAGGAGTTGATCGCGCCAAGGATCGCCAGCTGGCACAGCAGCAGCCAGTACGGCGTCTGCTCGCTGACCAGGCCCATGCTCGCCAGCATGATCCCCAGCGCCAGGGTGTTGCCGGTGAGCACGATGCGGTAACCCAGATGTTCGATCAGCGGCCGCGCCACCCACTTGGCGATCATCGCCGCTGCCGCCAGCGGCAGCATGCTCATCCCGGCCTGGGACGGCGAATAGCCCAGCGCCACTTGCAGCAGCAACGGCACCAGAAAGGGCAGGGCGCCGCTGCCGAGGCGGGCGAACAGGTTGCCGAGAATGCCCACGGCAAAGGTCCGGGTCTTGAACAACGACGGCGCGAACAGCGGGTTTTCGATATGCCCGGCACGCAGCCAGTACGCCGCCAGGCACGCCATGCCGCCGAACAGCAGCAACATCACCCGCAGGTGCGGCAGGTGCAATTCGCCCAGGCCTTCCATGGCGATGGTGATCAGAATCATCGCCGCGCCGAACAGCACAAAGCCCAGGCTATCGAAACGGGTGCGCTCGGTGCCGCGCAGGTCCGGGATGAACTTCCACACGGCGTAGCAACCGACCAGCCCCACCGGCAGGTTGATCAGGAATATCCAGTGCCACGTCAGGTATTGCACCATCCAGCCGCCCATGGTCGGGCCGATCAACGGGCCGAGCAGCCCGGGAATGGTGATGAAGCCCATGATCCGCACCAGCTCCGAGCGCGGGTAGGCGCGCAACACCACCAGCCGCCCGACCGGCAACATCAGAGCACCGCCCAACCCTTGAATCACCCGCGCGCCGATCAGCATGCTCAGGCTGCTCGACAGGGCGCAGAGCAGTGAGCCAAGGCTGAACAGCAGGATTGCGCTGAAGAAGATCTTCTTGGTGCCAAAACGGTCGGCGATCCAGCCCGAAGCGGGAATCAGCAAGGCGACCGTGAGCATGTAGGCGATGATCACACCCTGCATGCGCAATGGGTCTTCGGCCAGGTCGCGGGCCATGGCCGGCAGGGCAGTGTTGAGAATCGTCCCGTCGAGGGACTGCATGAAAAAAGCGATGGCTACGACCCACGGCACCCAGCGGGCTGTGACGGCGTCGAGAGGCGGGCGGTTGGGCATGGGACCTCTTGTGGTGGTCATGTAACCGGACCCTGTGGGAGCGGGCTTGCCCGCGAAGGCGGTGGGGCAGTCAACATCAATGTTGAAGCTGATGGCCTCTTCGCGGGCAAGCCCGCTCCCACAGGTATTGCGTTTACAGTGTCAGGGTCAGTCGGCTCACGAGCGCTCCCGGCAACAACGCCGACGCCGTCGCCCGTTGGCTATAGGTGCTAGCCGACAGCAACAACTCCCGCTCTGCGGTCAGCGCTTCCAGCTGCGAACCGAGCAGGCTGAAGGCGCTGTCATCAAAGCGCATGGTGTTGACCGGCGCCTGAATCTCGCCGTTTTCGACCCAGAACGTGGCAAACCGGGTCATACCGGTCAGGCGGGCGGCCGGTTGATCCGAGAAGTTCAGGTACCACAGGTTGCTGATGTACAACCCGGTGCCCAGTTGCTTGAGGATGTCCGCGTCAGGCAATGCCCCGGCTTTCATGTTCAGCGCGCTCGGTGATTCACCGCCGCTGGCACCATTGGCGGTCAAGCCGTATTCCGCGGCGCTGCGCGAGCTGACCAGTTGTGCCCCGGCCTTGCCGTCGACGATCAAGCCCAGGTCGCTGCGTGGATAACCTTCATCGGAAAACGCCGGGCTCAGCGAGCCGCTGACTTTTTCATCCAGCGAGACCAGCGGGCTGAACGCGCTGTCGCCTCCGTAGAGCTTTTGCAGCGGGCTGCTTTTGCTGGCAATCGACTGTGCAGAGAATCCCCCCCAGCACAGCATGCCCATGATTTCTTCCAGCGCCGCCGGTGCCAGGTAGGCGCGGTATTGGCCGGGCGCCAAAGTGCGCAGCGGCCGGCCCAGAAACTCAAGCTGCTCGCGGGCTTGCTGGAAGCGTCTGGCAAAGCCTTCGCTGTTCCAGTCATGCCCGGCGTAGCTGGCTTTCACGGCCTGGCCATTCTCGTGGAACAGGCTGAAGTCGAAATTGAAGCTGTTGGCCTGATGCCAGCCGAAGGCACCCGAAGAACTGGCAAAGCCGCGACTGATCGGTCCGGCAGCGTAGAAACCGACAAGATCCAGGCCGTCGGCAGCCTGGGTGATTTGCGCGACCACCTGTTCGGTGTCCGGCAGTGGATGCGACTGCACGTTGTTGCTCTGCCAACCATTGTGGTTGAGCAGTAAGTAAGGATCCGGAGGCAGCAGCGGCAAGGTTTCCCGCAGCTGTTGCAGGCCTTCGGTCAACCGTCGCAGATCAACCTGGGGATCGCCGGCCAGGGTGATGTTCAGGTCGGCATGGCGGCCTTCGTTGATCAGCTTCAAGCCGATACTCGCCTGCTGCACCTGACCGGCCTGACGCACCTTGGCGTGGTTGAAACGCACGAAGGCCGACGACTCGGCGGCGTAGCTGAGGGTGAACTGCTCGGGCTCTTGCAGGGCTGCACGCAGGCTGTTGACCAGCGCCTTGAACGACGCGGACTGGCTGTTTGAAGGATTCATCAGGCGTCTCCTCCGAATACATCAACGTTGCTGAACACGCAGGCCGGTGACGCGTGGCCGACGCGGATCACCTGGTTCGGTTCGCCCTTGCCGCAGTTCGGTGTGCCGAGGACCTTGAGGGTACCGGCATCGCCGACGGCGCTGAGGCTTTTCCAGAACTGCGCGGAGATGCCCCTATAGTTGGGATTCTTCACCACGCCCTTGAGTTCGCCGTTTTCGATCAGTTGGCCCCATTCGCAGCCGAACTGGAATTTGTTGCGTGCATCGTCGATCGACCATGAGCGGTTGGTCGACATCAGCACGCCGTGTTCGATGCCAGCGATCAGTTGTTCGATGGACTGATCGCCGGGCTCGATATTGAGGTTGGCCATGCGGTCGATGGGTGGGCGGTTCCAGCCGCAGGCGCGGCTGTTGGCGACGCCGTCCATGCCGGCACGGAATTGCGACAACGCACCGCCCAGCGGGCGCAACAACAGGCCTTCACGGATCAGGAACTGTTTGCTGGCGGGCGTACCGTCGTCGTCATGACCGTAACTGGCGAGCTCCTCGGGGATGTCGGGATCGAAGGTCACGTTGAGCAGGCCGGAACCGTATTGCAGGTGGCCGAAATCGCTGGCTTTGACGAAACTGGTACCGGCGTAATTGCGCTCGTCGCCGAGAATGCGGTCCAGTTCCAGCGGATGGCCGATGGATTCGTGGATTTGCAGCATCATCTGGTCGGGCATCAGCAGCAGGTCGCGCTTGCCTTGCGGGGTGTTTGGCGCCAGGAGCAATTGCAGGGCCTGATCGGCCACCTGGGCACCGGCACCGATCAGGCCGCAGCGGCTGATGACGTCCGCGGCGCCTTGCTGGCCGAAGTTCTCGCGGCCAAGGCTGCGGGTCTGGCTGTCGTTGCCGTCGTAGGCCGTGACGTCCAGGCCGGGGTACACAAAGCGTTGGGCCTGGCGCAGTTCGGCACCGGCGCTGTTGAGGTAGATCTGCTCGACGTGGGTGATACCCAGGCTGACCTGCCAGTTCACCAGGCGCTCGTCCTTGGGCACGGCGGCCGACTCGGTGCCAAGCAGTTGGAAGCAGTCGCTCAGGGACGGGAAGGCCTGGTCGAGGTTGGGTGAAAAGTAATCGGCGCGGTCGCTGGAAACAGCCTGCTCGCGCAGGTCCAGCAAGGCGTGGGGCTTGAGTCGACGGGCCTGGAATTCGGCGCGTTCGAGGGCGGCTTGCAGGCCCTGTTGCGACAGGTCGTTGGTGGCTGCATAGGCCTCGACGCCATTGACCCGCACGGTCAGCATCGCCCCTTCGTCACGGCTCAGGCTCGGTGGTTCGGCGACGTTCTTGCGCACCGACAGGTACTGCCCGGATTCGCGCACATAACGCAGGGAAAAGAATTCAGCACCCGTGCGCAAGGCAGCGAAGCGCTGCTTGAGCTGGGGGTAGAAATCGAACATTCGTGAACCTCCTGGGTATGGAGTGGCGATGGAGCGGTGCTGCGAGGGGATAGGTGAAACGATTGCGTGGCGCTAGATTAGGCCTGCGAGGGGGGAGGATCAAGGGTGGAGCGGTCTAGAGTGGAGATACTTTGGGAGGGGTGGTGGCTGACAGGGCCCCTTCGCGAGCAAGCCCGCTCCCACATTTAATCCCGGGTGTTCACAAAATCTGTGTCCACTGGAGATCAAGTGTGGGAGCGGGCTTGCTCGCGAATAGCCGTAACGCGGTGTAACGCCTTAAGCGATCTGGCTCACTTCCCGCACCGGCTTGCCCTTCACCGGCGCTTCACCCGCCACATAGTAAGTGGCGGTGCTGCGCGGCAATGGCTTGCGACCACGGATCTTGTCGGCGATTTTCTCGGCCATCATGATCGTCGGTGCATTGAGGTTGCCGGTGGTGATGATCGGCATGATCGACGCATCGACCACACGCAGGCCTTGCATGCCATGCACGCGACCTTCGCCATCGACCACGGCCATTTCGTCGGTGCCCATCTTGCACGAGCAGGACGGGTGAAACGCGGTTTCGGCGTGTTCGCGGATGAACTTGTCCAGTTGCTCGTCGGTTTGCACCTCGATGCCCGGGCTGATCTCGCGACCGCGGAAGGCGTCCAGTGCAGGTTGCTGCATGATTTCCCGGGTCAGGCGGATGCCGTCGCGGAACTCTTGCCAGTCCTGCTCGGTGGCCATGTAGTTGAACAGGATGCTCGGGTGCTGGCGCGGATCCTTGGACTTGGCCTGGATGCGCCCGCGGCTTGGCGAACGCATGGAGCCCATGTGCGCCTGGAAGCCGTGCTCTTTCACACCGTTGCTGCCGTTGTAGTTAATCGCTACCGGCAGGAAGTGGTACTGGATGTTCGGCCATTCGAACTCCGGACGGGTACGGATGAAACCGCCGGCTTCGAACTGGTTGCTGGCGCCGATGCCGGTGCCGTTGAACAGCCACTCGGCACCGATGGCCGGCTGGTTGTACCAGAGCAGCGACGGGTACAGCGAGACCGGTTGGGTGCAAGCGTATTGCAGGTACAGCTCAAGGTGATCCTGCAGGTTTTCACCAACGCCCGGCAGGTCGTGGACCACCGGAATGTCGAGTTTGTTCAGCAGTTCGGCCGGGCCGACGCCGGAGCGTTGCAGGATCTGCGGCGAAGCGATGGCGCCGGAGCACAGCAGCACTTCCTTGCGCGCCTTGACTTCAACGCGCTCCTCGGCGGTGCCGACCAGGTAACGCACGCCGATCGCACGCTTGCCTTCGAACAGGATCTTGTCGGTCAGGGCGTGGGTGACGATGGTCAGGGTCGAACGCTTCTTAGCGACGTCCAGGTAGCCGCGGGCGGTGGAGGCACGACGACCTTTCGGCGTCACGGTGCGGTCCATCGGGCCGAAGCCTTCCTGCTGGTAGCCGTTCAGGTCTTCGGTGCGCGGGTAACCGGCCTGCACGCCGGCTTCAACCATGGCGTGGAACAGCGGGTTGTTGCCGGCTTTCGGCGTGGTCACGCTGACCGGGCCGTCGCCACCGTGGTAGTCGTTAGGGCCGATGTCGCGGGTTTCCGCTTTACGGAAATACGGCAGGCAGTCCAGGTACGACCAGTCCTCAAGGCCTGGCAATTTTGCCCAACCGTCGTAGTCCATGGCGTTGCCGCGGATGTAGCACATGCCGTTGATCAGCGAGGAACCGCCCAGGCCCTTGCCGCGACCGCACTCCATGCGACGACCGTCCATGTGTGGCTCTGGATCGGTTTCGTAAGCCCAGTTGTAGCGACGGCCTTGCAGCGGGAACGCCAGGGCGGCCGGCATCTGTGTGCGGAAATCGGAACGGTAGTCCGGGCCGCCTGCTTCGAGCAGCAGGACGGTGACGCCTGCGTCTTCGGTCAGACGGGTCGCCAGGGTGTTACCGGCAGAGCCGGCACCGATGATGATGTAGTCGAATTCTTGGGACATTGAATGCACCCTCTTTGAAGTTGGTCAGGTCTGGCCTGACGAGTGCTGCGCACTCGATTCGCGAGCAAGCCCGCTCCCACATTTGATCTCTGGTGTACACAGGATCTGTGTTCGCCACTGGCCCCTTGTGGGAGCGGGCTTGCTCGCGAAGAGGCCCTCGCGAGCAATACAGGTCTCGGTCTTAGAACACCGAGACGTAATCGCCCAGCTCGACCTGTACCGATTTGATGCGGGTGAAGTTGTTCAGCGAACTGATGCCGTTCTCACGGCCGACACCCGACTGC